>CAMOUE010000050.1 GCA_946626265.1 uncultured Eggerthellaceae bacterium
ACAAGCAGAACAACCCCGATCGTATCGAGATGAAGAAATATTGCAAGTGGTGTGGTCATCACACTCTTCATCGCGAAACCCGATAATATAGGGAAGAACAAGCGTATAGGCCAGTAGCTCCAATTGGTAGAGCGGCGGTCTCCAAAACCGCATGTTGGGGGTTCGAGTCCCTCCTGGCCTGCCAGCTTGTTAGTCCGAGCAGCTTGCATTCAGATTGCTCACAAGAGCAACTTGAAGTCAGGCTGCTTGTTTAACGTTATAAGCAGGAAAACTTCTACAAGGACGGATTGGTAATGGCTCATAAGTCGAAAACCCAACGTGCGAAGGCAACGCAGGCCAAGGCGAACCGCAGGGATCGCCAGGAGCGCGACGAAATCGCTGCGCAGAACGCAACTGCCGTAGAAGAGTCCGCAGACGAAAAGAAGAAGGGCGGTCTTTTCAAGTCGAACAAGACCGAGAAGACCGAGACCAAGCCGGTCGTCAAAGAGGAGAAGAAGCCGAAGAAGACTCGTTTCAAGTTCCTCAAGGACGTTCGTGCCGAAATGAAGCGCGTGACGTGGCCGACCCGCCAAGACGTGATCCGCTGGAGCGGCGTCGTCGTTGGCGCTTTGCTGTTCTTCGGCATTTACGTCGCGATTCTGGACAACCTCATCATCACGCCGGGCCTGGTTGCCCTGACGGGATTGGGAGCTTAGCGACATGGCGAAGAAGTGGTACGTACTGCATACCTACTCTGGGTATGAGAACAAGGTGAAGAAGAACCTCCAGCAGCGCATCGAGTCGATGGGCTTGGAGAACAAGATTTTCAAGATCGAGATTCCCACCGAGACGGTCACCGAAATCAAGGAAGGCGGCAAGCGCGTCGAATCCGAGAAGAAGGTGCTGCCCGGTTACGTCCTCGTACGCATGGAGCTCGATCCCCAGAGTTGGGCGGCTGTGCGCAACACGCCCGGCGTCACGGGTTTCGTGGGCAGCCAAGGCAATCCCGAAGCGCTGACGCGCGAGGAGTACAACAAGATCATGGGCGCGAGCAAGCCGCGTCCGGGCACTCCCAAGAAGACCTCGACCAGCATCGAAGTTGGCCAGACGGTCAAGGTCGTGTCCGGCCCGTTCGTCGATTTTGACGGAACGGTGGCCGAGGTCATGCCGGATGCGGGCAAGGTCCGCGTCATGGTGTCGATTTTCGGTCGCGAGACGCCGGTCGAGCTCTCGTTCGATCAGGTGGCAAAAGTTTAGTGGATATCGGCGCGTTCGTGCCCGCGTGGACCGGGGCTTCTCGCGAACAGGCGCTTGATACATACAGTTAGGTAAGACCGAACTAGTTAGACAATGTGCAACCAAACGCGACGAAAGCCGCGGGCGGTTGGTAGGAAAGGAACCGAACATGCCTCCCGCAAAGAAAGTAGCAGGTTTCATCAAGCTTCAGATTCCGGCTGGTGCCGCTAACCCGGCTCCTCCGGTAGGTCCCGCACTTGGCGCCCAGGGCGTCAACATCATGCAGTTCTGCCAGGCGTTCAACGCTCAGACGCAGGAGCAGTCCGGCACGATCATTCCTGTTGAGATCACCGTTTACGAGGACAAGTCGTTCACGTTCATCTGCAAGACCCCGCCCGCGGCCGTGCTGATTAAGGAAAAGCTCGGCATCGAGAGCGGCTCTGGCATTCCGCAGCTGCGCTTCGTCGGCACGCTGACCGAGGACCAGCTCCGCGAGATCGCCGAGACCAAGATGCCCGACCTGAACGCCAACACGATCGAGGCCGCCATGGAGATCATCGCTGGCACCGCTCGTTCGATGGGCGTGCGCATCGAGGGTCGCGAGATGAAGAAGAAGTACATTCCGTCTCGTAAGCTCGCCGAGCAGCTCAAGGCTCTTGGCCAGTAACAACATTTTATTTGGGAGTATGCGCTTAGGCGCTAGCTTGGGCGCTGTCCACAAGTTGGGAGAATGCCCGAAAAGACATTCGTTAGCAACCACGAAGGAGTAACAAAGAATGGCAAAGAAATCCAAGAACTACCGCGCTGCTGCGGATAAGATCACCCAGGAGGCATACGCTCCGTACGAGGCTTTCGAGCTCGTCAAGGAGATTGCGTCCGCCAAGTTCGACGAGACCGTCGAAGCCCACTTCCGTCTCGGCATCGACACGCGCAAGGCCGACCAGAACCTGCGTGGCACCGTGAGCCTGCCGAACGGCTCGGGCAAGACCGTCCGCGTTGCCGTCTTCGCCGAGGGCGACGCTGCGCGCGCTGCCGAAGAGGCCGGCGCCGACATCGTCGGTTCCGACGACCTCGTCGCCGACATCCAGGCGGGTAACATCGAGTTCGACGCCGCCGTCGCTACGCCCGACCAGATGAGCAAGGTCGGCCGTCTCGGCAAGATCCTCGGCCCGCGTGGCCTCATGCCGAACCCGAAGCTCGGCACCGTCACGCCGGACGTCGCGAAGGCTATCACCGAGCTGAAGGGCGGCCGTGTCGAGTATCGCGCCGACCGTTACGGCATCGCTCATGTCGTGATCGGCAAGACGAGCTTCACCGCCGAGCAGCTCGCGCAGAACTACGGCGTCGTCTACGACGAGATTCTGCGCATGAAGCCGTCCACGGCAAAGGGCCGCTACGTGAAGTCCATCACGGTCGCGTCGACCATGAGCCCCGGCGTGCCGGTCGATTCCTCTGTCACGAGGGGCTACGACCAGAAGGGCGCAGACGCCGAATAACCCACGGTTTGACCATTGTCTAATGCGAGCGGGAGGCAATTATGCTTCCCGCTTCTTTTTGGATGAGACAAAGGGGCGGGTACGATGTATCATTGCGAATAGAGAGATGCCAGAAAAGGGACGTCGACCTGCGCAATGGCACATCGCACCCGTCCCTTTGTCTCACTAAGAAGGTTGTCATGGCTATCATCAAGAAGAGTCCGGCGGAAATCGAGGCAATGAAGGAGGCGGGCCGACTTTCGGCTGCGGTTCTGCGCGAGATCGGGGCGCGGTGCAAGCCCGGCGTGACGACGCTCGAGCTCGACGAGTTCGCTGAGGACTATATCAGGAGCCATGGCGGCATTCCGACATTCAAATGGTACGGCGGCTATCCTGGAACGATTTGCGCCTCCATCAACGAGCAGATCGTGCACGGTATTCCCTCGTCGAACGTCAAGCTGAAGCCGGGCGACATCATATCCATCGACACCGGCGCGACCGTCGACGGCTGGGCCGGCGACAATGCGTGGACCTATGCCGTCGGGTCGGTTTCCCCCGATGTCAAGCGCTTGCTCGAGGTGACCGAAAAGAGCATGTGGGCGGGTATTTCCGCAGCACGGGCCGGCAACAGGCTCGGCGATATCGGGCATGCGGTCTCTTCGGTCGCGCGCAAGGCGGGCTTCGGCGTCGTGCGCGACTACACGGGCCACGGCATCGGCCGCGACATGCACGAGGACCCGCTCGTCCCGAACTACGGGCTCAAGCACACCGGCGTCAAGCTCGAAGTGGGCATGGTGCTTGCCATCGAGCCCATGATCACGATGGGGACGCACAAGACGCGCATCATGAACGACGGCTGGCTTGTCGTGACGCAAGACGGCAAACCGTCTGCGCACTTCGAGAAAACCGTCGCCATCACGCAGGACGGACCCGTGCTCGTATCGACGGAACCGGATCGCGACCGTCCGCTCTAACCGAGCGGAGCTTTCTGCCCGCCCTGGAGATCGGAGTTCGCAGCCGCGCTAGCTGCGCCTGAACCTGCGCGTGACCTTTGCGACGATGTCGGTAACGTAGTGCATGTAAGGCACTTTCATGACCGCGCAGAGCCCGAACGCGACCACGAGCGACACGCCGCCGCAGACGACTAGGCGGACGATGCCGTCGACCATGCCGACGCCTTGCGGGATCAGGTAGCCGATTCCGAACGACACGCCCATGGCCACTGCCGTTGCGATGCACACGCGGACGACGAGCCACAGCGTAGACTTCAAGTCGAACGAGCCGATCATCTTGCGAAGCATGATGGTCAGGATGAGGCAGCAGACGCCGTAATAGACCAGGTCCGAGATCGGCACGCCCACGAGGCCGAGGACGGCAGGCGAGCTCAGCACGTAGTACAGCAGGCACTGGACGGCTACCATGGCCGTGCTGACGAGCGCGAAGCGGAAGAATTTCCGCATGCTGGCGTAGATATTGTACAGCAACATGACGATTGCGTAGAAAGGCAAGCTCACAAGCCAGGCGGCAAGCATGCTCGCAACGTACAGCACGTCGTCTCCCCCGAACGCGCCTGCCTGGAACAGCTGCATGAGCGGTATGCCGAGCGAGATCATGATGCCCGCGAGGGGGATGATGAGCAGCAGCGTCGCGGAATAACCCGTGTGCACGAGCGAGCGCATGCCGCTCCAGTCTTCCTTTGCCACCGCTTCGCCCATTTCGGTGAACAGGGCGCGCGAGAGCGATACCGCGATAACGCCGTACGGCAGCTGGTACCAAGTCCATGCGTAGATGAGCGTCGAGGGGCCGTTGTCACCCGCCTGAAGCGAGAACGCGTTGCGGCACGAAAACGCAACCATCGTTCCCACGATGTAGAGCAGGGTGGGGGCGGCGATCTTGAGCGCCTCGATAAGCGCGGGGTCCTTGAGGTTGATGTGCGGACGGTATTTGAAACCGAGCTTCGCGAGAGCGGGAATCTGTATGAGGAACTGCGCCGCCACGCCGAGCGTCGTGCCGATGGCGAGCACGGTCACGGCGAGCTCGTAGTTGGCATGCGACAGCGGGATGTAGAGGAAGAACGAAACCGTGACGATCACGTTGTTGATGGCAGGGGCCATGGACGGCAGGAAGTACACGCGATTCGCGTTCAGGATGCCCGTCACGATTCCGCCGATGCCGTAGAACACTATCTGCACGGCGAATATGCGGAAAAAGGCGACCGCGCGTTGGTACACTTCGGCGTCTTCGCTCACAGTGAACGTCTGCGTCGCGATGACCTGCGGAGCGAACACGGTCGCGAGGATCGACAAGATGCCGAGCACCACGATGGTGATGTTGAGCAGGTTGTTTGCGAACTCGTTGCCGCTCTTCTCGCCGCCGCGCTCCTTCTCGAGCATGTAGACGGGCAGAAACGCCGCGGCGAGCAGTCCGCCGGCAACGAGCTCGTAGATGACGTTGGGCATGTTGTTGGCGACTTGGTACGACGAGGTGATGAGCGAGTTGCCGAGCGCAAAGGCCATCGCCCATGTGCGGATAAGGCCGGTTGCACGCGAGAACAGGGTCGCGACGGACATGAGCGCCGTCGAGCGCGCGACCGAGGGGTTCTGCTTCCCTTCGTCAACGGCGCCCTCGGCGCCGTCCGCAATCTCACCGGTTCCGGTGCTTTCGTTCAAATCGCTCAAGAGTTCTGTCCTATCCGCAATCTAGCCAACCTGTTTATAATGATGTAATTTACACTTCGCAGGCGCGAATTCATGCAATGACCCGAAACAGGGGGATGACGTGAGGATTCTTCTTATAGCGAACCGGCGGAACGCGCAAACCGTCGACGCCTTGTTCCAGATCATCACATATTGCGACATGCAGGGCATCGAGCATGTCGAGATCGACGTGTCCGAGCTTCCCGACAGCGCGTTCGTGTACAGCGGCGAATCCGTCGCTTCGGTGCATGCGGACCTCGAAATGGGGATCGACCTCATCGTCACGCTGGGGGGCGATGGCACGCTCCTGCATTCGACGCGGCTTGCGGCCATGCTCGACGCGCCCATTACCGGCATAAACTTCGGCCATCTGGGCTTCCTCACGAACACTGCCACTGCGGGCGTCATCCCGCTTCTGGCGGATATCCTGTCCGATGACGTCGTGCGCGAGCAGCGTATGAGCTTGCACGTGAAGCTCGAGTGCCAAAACGACGCGCTCGACGAAGCGCAGGGAATAGTGCATCCGCGCGAGTTCTTCGCCATGAACGAGGTCGCGGTCGCGCGCGGCGCGCTCGGCCGCATCGTCGACTTCTCGTACAGCGTCGCCGGCGACCACATCGCTCGAATGCGCGGCGACGGCCTGATCGTCTCGACGGCGACCGGTTCGACAGCGTATGCGCTGTCGGCCGGAGGGCCGCTCGTGGGACCGGGCTACCGCGGCATGATCGTCGTGCCGTTGGCGCCGCATACGCTCAATTCACGTGCGATCGTGACGGAGAGAAACGACATCGTCGAGGTGAACCTCACGGAAAAAGAGGGCGGGGATAGCGAAGTGAGCCTGTTTGTCGACGGCGATGCGATCGAGCTTTCGTCGGCGATTTCGAATGTGACGGTCGAGGTCGCCGAGCGTCCCGTCACCGTCCTCCGTTGCCAGGCGGACAGCTTCTACAAGCAGGCATCGCGCACGTTCTTCGACGCGGAATAGGGCGCGATTCCATCGATTCCATATGTTATGCGAGAATGCGTAGGCTCTTTAACTGGGGTTATGAATCGGTCGCGTCCAAATTATGTGGGAGGGCGCCCGAAAAGCGGAACGGAGCCGCTACAGGTCTATAATACGTTCATCGTCTAAACGCACCACAATGTTCGATCAGGAGGCTTTCTAATGAGCGAACATGTAAACGAACCAAGCAGACGAGCGTTCGTGTTCGCAGCTGCCACGCTCGGAACGGCATTTGCCAGTGGCATGCTCAGCATCAACCCGTCTCATGCATTTGCCGTCACGGCTGCCGAGAAGCAGGCCGAGGCTGACGCCGTGCGTGATCAGCTCGTATCGCTCCAGGCGGACCTCGAGCTGTGCGCCGATCGTTACTATGCGGCCCTCGAGGCCGTCGATGCGGCCATAGCAGAGCGCGACGCCGCTCACGAGGCCATGGAAGCCGAACAAGTCAAGATTGACGAGACGACCGCCCGCATCGAGGAAATCCAGGATCGCCTCAGCGACCGCGTGCGCAGCATGTACCGCACGGGCCCGAGCGGCTTCCTCGATTTCGTGCTCGGCGCTACGTCGTTCGAGGAGTTCACCACGAACTGGGGCCTGCTCGGCACCATCAACGACGAGGACGCACGCCTCATCGACGAGGCGCGCGAGCTGCGCGAGGAACTCGAGGCTGCGAAGGCCGAATACGAGCGCCAAGAGCAGATCGCGCAGGAGAAGGCCGATGCGGCCGACGCCGCCCGCGCTGACGCCGAGCTGGCGCGCAACGAGGCATCGGCGCGCGTCGCCGAGGCGACCGAGCTCATGAACAACCTGGAAGAGGAAGCCCGCGTCCTGTTGGAACAGGAGCAGGCCGAGGCTGCGCGTCGTGCTGCCGAGGCGGCAGCGGCGGAAGCCGCCGCGCGCCAGGCGGCCGAGGCAGCTGCGGCTGCGGCTGCGGCCGGCGAGGGCGCTGTCGAAGACGGCGGCGACGGCGGCGACGGCGGTGCCGTGGTCAGCACCCCCGTCTACACGGCGCCGACTGCCTACACGTCCGGCGCGCCCGTCGGCGACTACAGTTCCGTCGTCGACTACGCGTTGTCCCGCAAGGGCTGCCCGTACGTGTGGGGTGCCGAGGGTCCCGATTCGTTCGACTGCTCGGGCCTGGTCAAATGGGCCTATGCGCAGGTCGGCATCGATGTTCCGCACTATACCGAATCGCTGTTCGCAACTGCGGCGAACCGAGTGCCCGTGTCCGAGGCGCGTCCGGGCGACGTGCTGTACCGCTACGGCCACGTCGGCATCGCGGTTGGTTACGGCGGCGAGCCGTACGTGCACGCGCCGACGTTCGGCGCCGTCGTGCGCGACACCGACCCGCTGTCCTGGTCAGGTTTCACCCACGCGCTCCAGTTCATGTAGGAAGCGCGCAAGCGTACGGGAGGCGCGCAAGCATGCAAGAAGCCCCCAATATGCAGCAGACGCGAAAGGCCCCGAAACGGGGCCTTTCCTTTTAATTCCTTTTGCCGGCATGCCGGCTCGCGCCTTTCGCGAGCGGCAACGTGGTTATTTCAGCTGCTTTCCACCCGTGTCCCAATAGAACTTCTTGAACTTGCGAATCTGGTTCACGCGCATGATCTCGGCCCATGCGTTGTGCATGGGGGAGTCGGCGAGGTAGTGGAGCGGGTACGGCTCGTCGGTGAACTCGATGCAGGCGAGCGCCTCGGCGAGGCGGTCGATGTTGCCGACGCTCCTGCGCAGCACGTATTCGGGGACGCAGCAGTACAAAAACGGCCGATAGGCTTCGCGGTACTCGATGAGGCGACCGCACACGAACTCGTCGACGACCAAGCTGGCGAAATTCACGCCTCCGAGGCTCATGTAGTACGTGTTTCGGCCGGCGCGCGTGTTCACCTCGAAAAAGCGGAAGCTGCCGTCGCGTGCGTCGAACTTTATGTCGAAGTTGGCGAATCCGCGGTAGCCGATTCGCGCAAGGAAGCGTTTCGCGCATTCGATGATTTCCGGCTCGCGTTCGCCGAGAATCGCGAGCGGGTTGCCGAGCGCCGTGGGGTCATGGTCCTGCAAGACCACGACGCCGCCCGACACGACGCGAACGTCGCCACTCGCATCCGAGAACGTCGTGAGCGTTCGAATGGCGTCGTCGTCGCCCGGGATGAAATCCTGGATGACGAGTTCCGCATCGTAGTCGCTCGTGCGGATGGAGCGCCAGACTTGCTGCAACTCCTCGGCAGATTCGATCTCGTAGATCTTGCGCTTCGCCTCGATGGTGGCCGCTTGGAATTTCGCCGAGTTGGACGGCTTGGCGATGAGCGGGTAGTCGAACTCGTCGGCGGGCAGCGTGTCGGGGCCGCTTCCGCAGTCGAAGTACCACGTTTTCGGGAACGGGATGTCGAGTTCTTCGCACAGCTCGTAGAAACGGCGCTTCTGGGTGATTTCGTCGAGCAGGTCGAAATCGATGTAGGGAACGACGTATCCAGCTTCTTCGAGCCGTTTCTTCCCGCGTGAGAGGATTCGCGCGTGCACGTCGTCGCATCCGAGCACGAGCAGGATGCGTTCGGGGTCTGCCGCACGCTCTTCGGCGGCGATGGCCTCGAGCGCCTCGTAGGCGCGTTCGCCCTCGTAGAGCCCGTCGATGAGGCGGTAATCAGTGAACGAGCTGCTCGAAAGCATCTTGATGTCTTGCGTCGCAAGGACGATCGTGCGCGTGATTCCATACGCGCGATGTAGCTCGCGCACCCAACTGTACGCGAGAATGTCGCCTCCGATTACTACAGGTTGCAGTTTCTCGGCGATGTTCAGGTCGTTATTCATGCTTGCTCTTCCTCGGCGATACAGAGGGATAGGTACAATGTATCATTGACAAGGTCATCATACGGTTTTGCAAACTTGGGCGCGGGCCGATGATGCATTGTGCCCGCGCCCCTGTATCACCGTATTATCCCTGGTAGTAGCGGTGCTGTTCGTAGCGCGGCTCGCAGCATACGTTGATGCCGAGCGAGCGGTAGAGCTGCTCGTCGTCCGACGGGATGATAATCGAGAAGTACGCATCGCTGCCGCGCAGGTCGCTGGCCGCCTTGATGGCCTTCGAGGCCATGGGGCTCGTGAGCGAACTCGTCGAAAGCGCGATGAGCATCTCGCGCGGATGCAGGCGCGGGTTCGTGTGGCCGAGCTGCTCGGTGCGCAGGTTGCAGATGGGCTCGAGTGCGGCGTCGGCGATGATGTAGAGCTCGTCGTCGATCCCGGCTTGAGCTTTCAGGGCGTTCAGCAGCACGGACGAGGCGGCGCCGAGAAGCGTGGACGTCTTGCCCGTGATGACGCGTCCGTCGGGAAGTTCCATGGCGCCCGCAGGTCCACCCGATTGCTCCGCCTTCGCCAAGGCGGCCGCGCGCGCGGGCGAGAGGTTGGCGTCGACGCCTGCTTTCTTCATCAGCATCTCTGCCTTGTCGACGAGCTCGTCGCCGACGCCGGTGCGCTTGGCTTCCGTCGCGGTCTGGAAGTACCGCCGCACGATCTCGCGGTTAGCGGCGTCGCGGCAAGCCTCGTCGTCGCAGATGGCCAGGCCTGCCATGTTCACGCCCATGTCCGTCGGGGATTTGTAGGGGCTCTCGCCGAGGATCCCCTCGAGCATGGCCTTCAACACGGGGAAAATCTCGATGTCGCGGTTGTAGTTGACGGTCGTCTCCCCATAGGCCTCGAGATGGAACGGGTCGATGGCGTTCACGTCGGAAAGGTCGAGCGTGGCGGCCTCGTAGGCGATGTTCACGGGGTGGTCGAGCGCAAGGTTCCAGATGGGGAACGTTTCGAACTTGGCGTAGCCGGCGCTGATCCCGCGCTGATGCTCCTGGTAGAGCTGCGAGAGGCACGTCGCCATCTTTCCCGAGCCGGGGCCGGGGGCGGTGACCACGACGAGCGGGCGCGTGGTTTCGATGAACTCGTTCTTGCCGTAGCCCTCTTCGCTGACGATGTGGTCGATGTCGTAGGGGTAACCCTCGATGGGGTAATGCAGGTAGCTTTTCACGCCGAGAGCTTCAAGGCGCTGGCGGAACGCGTCGGCGTCGGGCTGGTTGCGGTATTGCGTGATGCAGACGCTGCCGACGTAGAAGCCGAGGCCCTTGAACACGTCCATGAGGCGCAGCAGGTCCTCGTCGTAGGTGATGCCCAGGTCGCCGCGGACCTTCGAATGCTCGATGTGGTTCGCGTTGATGACGAGGATGATCTCGATTTCGTCGACCATGCTCTTCAGCATGCGGAGCTTCGTGTCGGGTTCGAAGCCCGGCAGTACGCGGGCTGCGTGGTAATCGTCGAACAGCTTGCCCCCGAACTCGAGGTAGAGCTTGCCTCCGAACGTGTCGATGCGGTCGCGGATGCGGGCCGTCTGCAGCTCGATGTACTTTTCGTTATCGAAACCAATACGCCTGAACATGAAACCTCGTTTCGCACTCGGGAACTAAGTGATTATAGCCCACCCGATGGGCGATAACTTATCCATGGCGTTAAAACTCCGATACATCACGACTTGGCGAGGGCGGCGGCGTCGCGTCGGGCCCGCCTGCGGTGTGGGCCCGGCTTGCGGGAGCGGCGGCGCGGGTGCGCGGGGCGGTGGCGCGGGGTAGAATGAGGTCATGAACATCGATCTTGCCATAGACGAGTACTTGTCGTACCTGCGCGTCGAGCGCGGCTCGTCGCCCCTTACCATCGAGGCGTATTCGGGTGACTTGGCAGACTATCGGTCGTTTCTCGACGAGGCGGGCGTCAGCGAGCTCGAGCGCGTCGAGCGCGAGACGATTGTCGGGTACGAGTCGGACTTGCATGACCGGGGATATGCGGTCACCAGCGTCGATAGGCACATCTCGGTTCTCAAGGGCTTTCACCGATTCTGCGTGCGCGAGGGCTTTACCGAGAAAAACCCCACGTCGACGGTGAAGTTGCCAAAGCCCCCCTCGAAGCTGCCCGACGTCCTGAGCATCGACCAGGCGAACAGGCTGCTCGATTCGATGGTGGGAGACGACCCGATTTCGCTGCGGAACAAAGCAATGCTCGAAGTGCTCTACGGGTGCGGCTTGCGCGTGAGCGAGTGCGCGGGGCTCGATATGCTCGACTGCGCTTTGTCCGAAGGCTATCTTCGCGTGATCGGCAAAGGGAGCAAGGAACGCATAGCGCCCATCGGCGGATGTGCGCTCGAAGCGCTGGTGAAGTACCTGAACGAAGGTCGCCCTGAATTGGCGAGGCCGCAGGGGAAGGCGACGTCGGCCGTGTTCCTGAACGCACGCGGCGGGCGCCTGACGCGCCAGTCGATACACAAGATCGTGGCGAAAGCAGGTGCGGCTATCGGGGTCGACGACCTTCACCCGCATACGTTGCGGCATTCGTTCGCGACCCACATGCTGGCCGGTGGCGCCGACTTGCGCGTAATTCAGGAAATCCTCGGGCATTCGGATATCTCGACGACGCAGATCTACACGCATGTCGATCGCACGCATATCCAGGAAGAGTACCTGAGCGCCCATCCGCGTGCCAAGTTTGCCGATGCTCCTGGTCGTCGGTAGGCCTCACGTTGGTGAGGCCACATCTGCTCGAGGTCGCAATCCGAGGGCACGGGCGTCCGCAATCGCAGGCCGCACACTTGCGGCGTCGGACGGACCTTAAGAGTTAACCGTGTCTAAACCCTGCAAAACGCACACGCAACTGGAAAATACGTGCGATCGCTTCCGACTTTGCACGCATATTCCAGTTGTGTGTGCGAAATGCCTGGTTGCACGAGGCTAACTTGCGGGATTTGCACCCACAACTGGAAAATACGTGCAACCGGCGTCCC
>CAMOUE010000051.1 GCA_946626265.1 uncultured Eggerthellaceae bacterium
CGAGCATGGACCGCGACGGCAGCCGCGACGGCTTCGACTGCGCGCTCACCCGCGCGGTCGCGCGCGCGGTCGACATACCCGTCATCGCGAGCGGCGGCGTCGGCGAGCTCGAGCACTTCGCGCAGGGAATTCTCGAGGGCGAGGCGGACGCCGTTCTCGCCGCGAGCGTCTTCCACTACGGCGAGCTCACGATTCGCCAGGTGAAAGAGTACATGCGCGCCCAAGGCATCCCTGTCAGGCTGTAATGACGCATTGCACCCTTCCCTTTGCATCGCCAAGAAAGGAAGCGATCCATGACGCCTGAAGAACTCACGTACAACGAACAGGGCCTCATCCCGTGCATCGTCCAAGACGCAGAGGCGAAAGACGTGCTCATGATGGCGTGGATGAACGCCGAATCGGTGCGCCTCACGCTCGAGCAGCGCACGACCTGGTTCTGGTCACGCAGCCGCCAGGAGCTTTGGCACAAAGGCGAGACGAGCGGAAACACCCAAAAGCTCGTCGAGTTGCGCTACGACTGCGACGCCGATTGCCTGCTTGCGCTCGTCGAGCCCGCGGGCCCCGCATGCCATACCGGCGAGCGCACCTGCTTCTATCGCGCTTTCTAATCGAAAATGTGTAAAAAGGGTCTGACCCTAATTACACATTTTGCGTGCAGGTGAAGAAAGCGTTAAGGCTCGGCGATTGCAAGCGGGCGAGTTTCGCGTATCGGCGGCGAGTGGTATCCTTATCGCGTATATGTTTTGAAGGCAATCGAAACGAAGAGAGGCAAACCATGAAGAAACTCGCCAAGCTTCTTGCCGTCGTCGTGTGCTTGACGGCGCTCGTGGCGCTCGCGGCATGCTCTTCGCCGACCGTATCTCGTTCGAGCGAGAGCTTCGACGTGAAGAGCGAAGCAGCATCGTCGACATCGTCGTCCGCCGCGTCGTCCGACACCGAGCCGTTCTACGCGCTCGTCATCGGTAACGACACCCGTATCGGCACCGTCGAGCAGGAAGACGAGGACTACTCGGACGGCCGTGCGCGCTCCGACACCATTATGCTCGTGCGCGTCGACCCGAAGACCTACCGCATCGGCATCGTCACCATTCCGCGCGACACCGCAGCGCCCATCGACAACCACATGGCGAAGATCAACGAGACGTACAAGTACCTCGGTGCCCAGGGCCTCATCGACCAGGTCACGGCGCTTGCCGGCGTCACGCCGAAGTATTACCTCGACATGACGTTCGTCCAGTACGAGGACTTCATCAACCAGCTCGGCGGCATCAAGGCCTACGTCCCGGCCAACATTGAACTGCAAGACATCGTCGGCGGCGAGGACATCGTGCTCTCCGAAGGCGAGCAGGAGCTCAACGGCGCGCAGGCGCTCGTCCTGGCCCGCTCCCGCAAGCAGTACTCCGCACCGCAGGACGCCCGTCGCCAGATCAACGACCGCGCTCTCGTCGAGGCCGGCATCATGATGATCGCCAACAACCCCGACAAGGCAGAGTCCGCCGTCGACACGCTGTTCGCCAACTGCGATTCGAACTGGCCGAAGGACAAGCTGCTCGCCCTCGTGAAGGACTTCTCGGCTCATGCCGACCAGATCACCTTCCAGAAGGGCACCGGCCCCTATGACGGCGACAACGATCCGGAGACCGGCGACTGGCTGGCAACGCGCGACGAGAACGCCTGGCATCAGATCATCGAAGTGCTCGAGGCTGGTGGCGACCCGACGACCGTCGTGCCGTTGCCGTAGCGCAGCGCTAGGCAAACCGTCAACAACCCGATACGCCGCTCGCCAGACACCGTCTAGCTCGGCGAGCGGCAAACCGACACCGTGAACTGGACACAAGGGCTCATAGTATTCGCAGTGACGTTCGTCGTCACTTATGCGATGGTGCCCGTGTCGAAAAAACTGGCCACGGTGCTCGGCGCCATAGACTACCCGAGCAACCGCCGCATCAACACCGAGCCGGTGCCCCGATGCGGCGGTATCGCGTTGTACGTCGGCATAACCGCCGGCGCCCTCACGGTGTTCCTCGGGACCCATTTCTTCGGATGGGAGCTCTACGACCTCTACCGCCTCAAGGACGTCAACTACCCGCTCGTCTACGTCGGCATCTCGGCGATGTTCGCTGTCGGCCTCGTCGACGACATCACGCAGCTCCATCCATTGCCCAAGTTCGGCGGCCAGATCGTCGCGGCGATCATCGTGGTTGCCGCCGGCGTCTCGATCGGGTCGGTCCGCATTCCGCTTGACACCGACTACGTGAATCTGAGCTGGCTCGATGCTCCGCTGACAGTGCTCTACCTCGTCGTGTTCGTTAACATCACGAACCTCATCGACGGCCTCGACGGCCTCGCCTCGGGCCTCGTCGCCATCGTGTCGACGGCCCTGCTCTACATGGTCGTGCTGCGCGGCTCGATGACGCTCGCGTTCGCCTGCATCGCGCTCATCGCGGTCTGCCTCGCGTTCCTGCGCTACAACTTCTTCCCGGCCTCGGTGTTCATGGGAGATTCGGGCGCGCTTCTGCTCGGCCTGCTCGTGGGCATCATCTCAGTCGAGGGCATCGTGCGCACGCAGAGCTTCATCGTCATGCTCGTGCCGCTCGCCATCGCTGGCGTCCCCGTCATCGACACGCTCTCGGCCATCGTGCGCCGCCTGCGCGGCCACGAGTCCATCGGCCACGCCGACACCGAGCACGTGCACCACCGCCTGCTGCGCGCAGGCCTCTCGCAGAAGCGCTCGGTCGCGGTGCTGTGGCTGTGCACGGCGGCGCTCGCCGTCGCCGGATGCGCCATCTCGGGGCTGTCGGGCGCGGTGCGCTGGGGCGTTCTCGGTGTGCTCGCGGTCGTGGTCCTCATCGTCATATGGAAGTTCGGCCTGTTCAGGCCTGTTTTGAAGCATTACTACGACAACTTGGGCGGTTTGGGCCCGCGCACGCCGCACAAGAAGGGCGGCGGAAAGGCCGCCGTTGGAAAGAGCGGGGAAAGGCCCGTCTCCGCGGCAAGCCCCGCCTCAGGCGAAGCCCCTGCCGACACCCCCGCGAAAGGCGGTGAGTAGCACATGACCGAAGTCACAGACGAGCACAAGCGCACTGCCCGGCGCAACGCGATAATCGCCGTCGCGTGCGTCGCCGTGTTCACGGCGGCGTTCATCGGCCTGCTCACGCTGCTCGACCAGATTTCGCGCCCCGCCGTCGAGGACGACATCGACGTCGAGAACGCCGTCTTCGTCTCGCAAGATCCCTTCTACGTGCTGCTCATCGGCTCCGACAGCCGCAAGGGCACTGCGCTCTACACCGGCAAGGCCAACGAGCACGGCCAGGTCGACCAGCATTCAGACATCCTCACGCTCATGCGCATCGACCCCGACACGTACACGATCACGCTCGTCACGATCCCGCGCGATACGGTCATATCCGGCGAGACGGCGAAGATCAACGACTCGCTCCTCCAAAACAATCCCGAAGACGTGGTCGAATCGGTCGAGAAGCTCACGGGCATCGAGGTGTCGGACTACATCATGGTCTCGTTCACGCAGTTCGAGGACCTCGTCGACGCACTCGGCGGCGTGACGGTCGACGTGCCCAAGACGGTCACGCTGCCCGACCCGGCCACCGGCAAGGATGTGACCGTGAAGGCGGGGAAGGACAAGAAGCTCAACGGCGCCCAAGCGCTCGTGCTCGCGCGTTCCCGCAAGGAATACGACGACTATCAGGACGCGCTTCGCCAGGTGAACGTGCGAAACATCGAGCAGGCGCTCATCCAGAAGGTTTTGAACCGCGAGGACGACATCGATATCGAGCGGGTGCTCACCGTGCTCGAGGGTTCCACGCGAAACGACATGGACCTCGTGCTCATGGGCCAGATCATGCTCGACTTCATGGATCATGCAGACTACGTCACGTTCTACAGCTGCACCGGCCCCTTCGAGGGCGATAACCGCAAGAGCGACGGCGAATGGGTCGTTCCCGCGCGCCCGACCACCTGGAACCTGATCATGCGCGTCGTCGACGCGGGGCAGGATCCGTCCGACATCGTCGAGGTGCCGAAGTTCTAGCAAGCGCCAATGGTGGAGCTGGCGGTAAAGCCGGTGGAAATCAAGCGTCAGCGTTGCTCGAGCCAGATGATTGCGCGTTTCGCCGAAAGCGTTGGCACGGGTGCATGCTTTTGAAGGGCCACGTCGTTTGTGACGAGGAGGTCAGCGTTCATGCGACGCGCTGCCGCGACGACGAGGTTGTCTTCGTAATAGTCGTGAAAGACGCGGTCTTTTACAGCCATATGGGCGTCCATGTAGTCGGTGCCGATCACCTCGGCGTACTGCAGGATATGCTCGACCACTCCCCAAGCGACCGCTCTCGCTGAGGGGCCTGCATGGTGTTCTTGCATAAGACCTTGCTCGTCTTCGAGCTGCTTGATCCTGCGTTCGATGATCACGTACACGTCTTTGAGCGAGTGCGCGGCGATTCCGATGCGGGCATTGTGGCGATGCGCCATCCGGAGGAGTGTCATGATGTCGGATGAACGTTCGGTACCCAGTTCGTAATCGACCCATACGTTCGTGTCGAGCAGCAGCGCGGGGGAGGACATGGACTCACTTCCTCTCTAGAATGGGACGGCAGGCTTCGTCGAGAGCTTCCCCCAGCAGCTCGTCGTAGTCTTCAGGCGAAAGGGTCGGTATCGGTTCCGTGGAAATGCCGGCGTCATGTGCGTATGTTCGGACGATGCCGGGACCGCGGGACAGCCAGCTCTCGAACTCGGCGTCTCGTGTGGCGACTTCGGATTCGGCACGCGCAACGTCATGCGGATCTTGAAGTGCTTGCATCATCTTCAGGAGCGCTACGCGATCGTTTCGGTTGCGTGCTGCGAAATCCCACATCGCACGCACCACTTCGGTAGGCGTGAAGTCAATCGAGCTAAAAGCCCGATCCCCCTCTGCCTTCTTATCCTTGTCGATTCGAACGTTCATCTGAATAGACGCCATGAGCCACCTTTCCGCGAGCTGTTTCCGTAATTGTATAAGAAAGCTATACGTATAGCTATACAATTGAACGTTTTTGCGAAACGGCTAACTCGCATCTTCCGTTTCGGTCGGGTAATGCGTTCAAGGACATGTCCCTTTGCGCGTGTTTATTGAACGGTGTAATGCCTTGGGTCATAAGTCTCAATAACTATCAAATTGAACAGGTGAAATGTAAATATCACATAATTCATGTGATTCGTATTTCCGCCACCGCCCGTACAGTTTTCCCATCGCGCACGGACGCGCCTGCGCGCTCGCGCCGCGCTCGCGCCGCGCGCGCCTGCGACGCGCGTATGTGGACGCTTCCATGTGCGAACGAGAGACGTGAAACTGAGAAGGGGGGATTATGGAATTGAGCACGATTTCGAGTAACGTCACGCGCAAGACGTTCCTAAAGGGAACGGGCGCAGTTGCCACGGCGGCCGCAGTGAGCGGCATCCAGATCGACGATATGTTCGTTAAGGCGGAAAAGGCTTACGCTTCCGAGGAAAACCAGCAATCAGCTGAGGAAACGGTGGTTCAAAGCCACTGCTCGTGCAATTGCGCGAGCAGGTGTCCGCTTTGGATGCACGTGAAAGACGACGAAATCCAATGGATCCAATCGGAGATGGAACCGTGGGACGACGACGAGACCAGCAGACAGCGCGCGTGCTTGCGAGGACGCTCTGTGCGCCGCTGGATCAACGATCCCGATCGCCTGAAGTATCCCATGAAGCGGGTTGGGAAACGAGGCGACGGAGAGTTCGAGCGCATCACCTGGGACGAGGCGATCAAGACCATAAACGACGCCCTTCAGAGGACGTACGAGAACTACGGTCCCGAAGCCGTGTATTGGACGCTCGGGTCGGGTGTTTACAGCCTGACCGGACGGCCTATCGGGCGTTGGCTCGCCTGCACCGGAGGCTATCTGGGATACTACGGCACCTACTCTGCCGCCCAGGTGACGAAAGCTGCGCCGTATATGTGGGGTGGCAGCATCGCCTCCACGCCTGCGGCTATTCAAGACTCCGACCTCGTCATCTGCATGGGTTGGTCGCCTTCGGACACGATGATGGGCTCAACTGGTGAATCGAAGCATGGATTCGAGTGGGCGCATCGCATGAATCCTGATGCGAAGTTCATCCATATCGACCCGAGGTTCAACGATACGCTCTGCAACTGCGACGATGAATGGATTCCCATTCGGCCCGGTACCGATGCGGCCCTCGTCGCCGCAATCGCATACCAACTTATCCGGGAAGGGAAGGAAGATCGGGAGTTCCTGCACAAGTACTGCATCGGTTTCGACGAGGAAACGATGCCCGAGGCGCACAAGGGCCGCAACATGTCGTACGAGGATTACGTCTTGGGAACCGGTTACGACAAAGTGCCGAAAACCCCCGCGTGGGCGTCCGAGATCACACTCATCCCCGAGCAGCGTATCGTCCAGTTGGCGCATGAACTTGCTGACGCGAAGGCCCCCTTCGTCGGGCAATATCTCGGAATCCAGCGCCACAGCAACGGCGAGCTCGCATGCCTCGCAGTCAGCCTGCTTCCGTGCCTCGTCGGAAAAATCGGCGGGAAAGGCATGAGTACTGGCATCAGCGTGGGATCGTACAGTTTCAGTATCTCCTGGATTAGCGGCACGAACCCATGCAAGAGCCAGATTTCGATTTTCTCCTGGGCAGACGCCATCGACCATGGACATGAGATGACTGCAACCCATGACGGTGTCGTCGGAACGGACAAGCTGTCGACGGACATCAAGTTCCTGGTCGAATATGGCGGGAATTGCTTCACCAACCAGCATTCCGACTCCAACTTAGCGCATGACATACTCGTCGACGAAAGCAAGTGCGAGTTCATCTTGGTTTTCGAAACCCTGATGAACGATGCGGCGAAGTACGCCGATATCCTGCTTCCCGACATCATGCGCGCCGAGCAGAAGGGCATCATCAACGACGGATGGTCGGGCGACGTGGCTTCCGTCACGTTCGCGAGCCCGGCGACGACGGGGGAGAAGTTCGAGCGGCGCAGCTCGTTCGACGTGTGCGCGGACCTTTGCGCGGCGGCAGGTGTTCGTGACGAGTTCCTCGACGGCAAGGACCAGGAAGGGTGGACGAGGCAAATCTACGAGGCAGCCCGCGAGACGGATCCGCGCCTTCCGAGCTACGAGGAAGGGTACGAGATCGGTGAGTTCCATTACCGCGATCCGAACGGGTACACGCCCGCCCTCAAGGATTTCATCGAAGACCCCGAAGCCAATCCGCTCAAGACCCCGACGGGCAAGATTGAGATCTTCTCTGAGGCGCTTCAAGAGCTCGTCGAAACGTGGGAGTTCGACGATCCGCGGGATGTCCTCTCCCCGATTCCAATCTACACGCCGGGGGTCGACAGCTACGAAGACTGCACAGACGAGCTGCCGTTCACGCTCATCGGGTTCCATTGGAAAAGCAGGACGCATACGAATTGGGGCAATGTCGAGGTTCTTAAGCAGGCATGTCCTCAGGAAGTATGGATAAACACGGCGGACGCAGCCAAGCTGGGCATCGAGAACGGCGAAGAGGTGAGCGTCTTCAACGATCACGGAGAGATCCACATGCCTGCGAAAGTCACCCCGCGCATCATTCCCGGGACCATCGCGATGGCGCAGGGCGCTTGGCGCGACGCCGACATGAACGGCGATCGAATCGATCACGGCGGTTGCATCAACACGCTGACGAACATGCACCCTTCGCCGCTGGCGAAGGGCAACCCGCAGCATTCCAATGTCGCCGGCGTGCGGAAACTCAGATAAGGGGGCGAGGTACATGGCTGCCTATGCTTTTTTCTTCGACGCTTCCCGTTGTACGGGCTGCAAGACGTGCGAGCTCGCATGCAAGGATTACCACGATTTATCGCCCCAGGTCGCTTTCCGCAAGGTCTATGAGTACGTTGGCGGGGGCTGTGTTGTGGACGAAAAGGGCATCGTGCTGTCAAACGACGTGTGGGTGAATTACATTTCCATGAACTGCAACCATTGCGAGAACCCCGTTTGCATGCAGGTATGCCCGACTGGAGCGATGCATCGCGATGAGCTCGGCTTCGTCTCGGTTGACCACGTTCGGTGCGTCGGATGCAAGTACTGTGAGATGTCATGCCCCTACAATGTGCCTTCTTTCGACGAAGAAATCGGGCAGATGAGGAAGTGCGACGGCTGCTCTTCTCGCGTCGCGGCAGGCGAGACCCCTATCTGCGTCGACGCATGCCCGCTCTACGCGCTTGATTTCGGCCCGCGAGACGAGATGATCTCGAAATATGGGTCCGGCGATTGGGTAGCCCCGCTGCCCGATCCGAGCTACACCGAGCCGACGACCATCATGAAGAAGGCGAGCGTCTCCCGCGCAGGTGGAACCATGGAAGGTGCGCTCGTGAACCCGAAGGAGGTGGCATAAATGTTGCTCTCGTATGCCCAAAACGAACTGTGTTTGCTCCTGTTCTCGCTCATGGTTCCCATCGGGGTGACGGCGCTCGGAATGGTTTCCTGCATCAAAGGCTTCTTCGTGGCAGAGACGTCCGAATCGGATGAGGCATCCGAGTCTGAGCAAGCGATCGGCTTATGGAAAAAAGCCGACTCGTTTTCCGCAATCGCCATCGCATTTGTCGCAGTCGGCCTGGTTGCCGCCATCTTCCATGTCGGAGCATCCGACCGCATCTTGTATATGTTCTCCGGTGTGACCCGTTCGCCCTTATCCAACGAGATTGTCGTCACGGGAATCGCGGTTGCTATCGCGCTCCTATATTGGATCATCGCGGTCGTCAAGCATCCTGGACGGGGTTTTCATAGGCTATTCGGCATCGTGCTCATCGTGCTCGGCTTGGGAGCAGGTGGATTCACGGGGGCGGCGTACGATATCCCGACGGTTCTCACCTGGACTGAACCGTACAGTGTGCTCGGCCAGGTGTTCCTCGCGTTATTAGGCGGTTCGGCACTTTCGGCTATGATTTTAGTCTTCGCTGGTTTCGGGGAAGATGGCTTTGGCGCGATTCCTCTCGTTGTCCTCGGCGTCATCGGGGCTATCGGAACCATCGCGGTCGTGTTCGCCCAGGGGGATATGGCGGCTCTGGCCATCAGCTCGGCTGGTGTCACGCTCGGCGAACGTGCCGACGATTACCGGAGTTTGGCAATCGGGGCGACCCTGCTTGTAGCAGTGGGAATTGCGCTCTGGATTATGGGGAGCCTCCGATCAAAGAAACGATCAGCTGTCACCGTCTTGGGATGCGTGGCAGTCCTCGTCGCACTTGTGCTGGTGAGAATCGATTTCTATGGCATCTTCCTCCCAGCGGGGATTATGTAGGTAAGTCGGGCGGGGCTAACCCAGTGGCGCATCCCCGCTCAAGTCGGGGCGAGCCTGTGGCGCGCCTCGCTCAAGTCGGGGCGAGCCTGTGGCGCGCCTCGCTCAGATGGAGGAGTATGGGCGAGTTATACCGTGACATATCGCCTTTTTCGAAGATAATCGGCTCGCTGTTCTATCACGATCCCGTCTCGCGGTCCGGCGTGGCGGTTCGCAAGTGGCTCGCCTTGGCCCATGCGGAAGAGATGTGGGAGTATGGCTTGCCAGAATCGACTCGGGCAATCGAAGCCCTGATTCTCTCCTCGAAGAACACGGCGGACGTCGATTTGCATAGGGAGTTCAACCGCCTGTTCATTGGCCCCTATAGCCTTCCGGCTCCGCCTTGGGGCTCTGTGTACACCGACCCCGAGAGCGTGCTGTTCGGCAATGCGACGCTGGGCGTTCGGTCCTGGATGCGCGAGAACGCGGTGAAGCTGCATCTCCAATGCAGGGAGCCGGAAGACCATTTCGGCCTCATGATGCTTCTTGTCGCTTGGGCGACTGAAAATGACGTGGACGACGAGCAGATAACCGAGCTCCTGCAATCGCACCTGATGCCTTGGGCGTTTCGGTTCCTCGATTTGTTCGAGGAGGGGGCAGATTTGGAATACTACAGTGCGGCGGCCCGTCTCGCCCGCGTGACGCTCGCCGATTGGCGAGACCGCTTCGGCTTCAAGGTGGCCGATGTGCGGCTTGCCAGATAAGGGGCGTCGCTTCGCGGAACGGTTACGGTAGGGGGGACCGTGCGATTCGTCAACTCGAAAGATGCGTCTGAACTGCCTGCGGGCGAATATCGCGATTACGTCATGCACTTTGTCAAGGAGACAAGGCGCCTAAAGGACGTCATGGCCTCGTACGGGCTCGAAATCGACTCTGATGCGCCCGACGAGCGCGCCGAGCGCGTCCGGCTCGAGGCACGCGTGGTCGAGCTCGGCGCCCGAAGGCGCAACAACGCAAAGAGCTTCGTCTACGGGGCGCTATCGCCCGCGTGCGCTCGTTGCCGGACGGGAGTGCGCAGCGTCTCGGAGTTCGTGTCCTTGGCATGCAACCGCAATTGCTGGTTCTGCTTCAACCCCAACCAATTCGACTACGAAGAGTACCGCGATTCGCTGAAAGACGCGACGGGCGAGCTCGCCCGGCTCGGCGAGCAAATGGGCGGGATGGACTACGTTGCGCTCACAGGGGGAGAGCCCTTGCTGTTTCCCGATGAGTCCTTGGCATTCCTCTCGGCCGCACGAAGTCGGTTTCCGAAAGCCCACCTGAGGTTGTACACGTCGGGTTCTGGCTTTGACGAGGGTTTGCTACACCGTTTGGCCGATGTCGGGCTCAACGAGATCAGGTTCAGCGTCAAGCTCGACGATTGCCCTACCGACCGAGAAGCGGTTTTCGGGATGATGCGGCGTTGCGTGGGGATTATCCCGTCCGTCATGGTCGAGATGCCCGTCGTGCCCGGCACGCGGGAGGAGACGATGCAGGTCATACGGCGTTTGGACGAAATGGGCGCATGCGGGATCAACCTGCTCGAGCTCTGCTTCCCATTGCACAACGCGAGCGCTTTCGCGCAACGTGGCCTGCGTCTGTCAGCGCAGCCCTATCGCATCCCCTACGATTACGGATATGCCGGCACGCTCCCCATAGCTGGAAGCGGGACACTCGCCTTGGAGCTCATGGAGGCGTCGATCGAGGAAGGCCTTCGGTTGGGCGTGCACTACTGCTCGCTCGAGAACAGGAACACAGCTCAAATCTATGCCCAGAACCTGGGTGGCTCGCTCGATTTGCCCCATTACCGCTTTTCGAACAGGACTTTTTTCTACGAGACGGTGCGCATCTTCGGCCGCGGGGCGCGTCGTGTCGCACGCGTGCTCGGTGCGGCGGGTTTTCCGCATGCGGTCGACGATGGGCGCGGGATGGTGATGTTCGAACCGCGCGGCATCGCGGTCCCGGGGGTTTTCGACGGTGGCGAAACCGTCTTCCTCGCATCGGGCGTCGTCGAGGACGACTCTTGTGGGCCAAGGGTCTTTCGCGAGGTGGGGTTGCAAGTCGTCGGGCGCGAAGACGTTGCTGCAATCGTCGGCCCTGTGGACTTCGAGGCGGAGGACGGGGGTTCGTGTTGATTCACGACGCCCTCGCTTTCGGGGCGAGCCAGCTATCGCTTGCCCTGTTCACGACGCTTGCCCCCGCAGGCGCGATTGCCTATGCCATCGGGGCCGCTTTCTGCCTCTTCTTCCCCGGTTCGAAAGCGGCGCAGGATCGGCTGGACCATTGCCTGGTGATACCGCTCGCGCTCGCGATCGTCGGTCTGGTGGCCTCGACGGCGCATCTCGGAAAGCCGTCTAACTCACTGTTCGTCCTGTCGGGTGTGGGGCGCTCGCCGCTGTCCAACGAGGTTCTCGCCACTGTTTCGTTTATCGGCGTGGCGTGGATTCGGTGGCTTTTGGGCTACAGCACCCGCGACCTCGGCCTTCTCGGCAGGATATTGCTGTTCGTCGGTTGCGTCGCGGCGATCTGGGATCTTTCGGCGACGGCGGATGCCTACTCGATACGCACGATCGCCACATGGGATATGCCGTATACGCGGGCAAACCAGATAGCTGCGGCGTGTTGCAGCGGGGTAGTCGTGAGCCTGCTCGTGTTCCGAGTGGCCCAGACGCATCCTTCCCTGCGCCTAAAGAAGGCCCTCTTCTTGTTTTCGGGGGCGTCGGCTCTCGTTCTCGTGGCGGG
>CAMOUE010000052.1 GCA_946626265.1 uncultured Eggerthellaceae bacterium
AATCGAGGACTGGGAAGTCACCACGCTTCCGCGCGGCGTCGAGGAAACGTCCAATTTCACGATGGACCTCGAAGGGCAGCCTATCCAGATCACGACGTACGACGACACTTCGGTCGTGACAATCGCCGCGTACGGGCAGGAAATCACCTTCGCGGTGCCCGAATCCGCGCAGGACTACATGCCCTACGTGCCCTATCTCGCGTATTTGGAGTAGTATCCGAGCCAGGACCAGCGGCCTGCTTGCTACAATGGTCCGATGCTCGACAGGCTCATCACATTCCTCCGTAACGAGGCGGTGCTCTGCATCGCCTTCGTCTGCGCATGCGCTTCCATGGTGCTCGCGGGCGACGTGTCGAGCGCGCCGGGTTACATCGACTGGCGCGTCATCGTGCTGTTGTTCTGCCTGATGGCCTGCGTCGCAGGATTGCGAAACAGCGGCGTCATGGCCCGCATCGCGCAAGCTATCGTCGCCGGGAAGCGACAGAAGCGCCTCGTGTGCCTCGCGCTCGTCATGCTGCCGTTTTTCTCGTCGATGCTCGTGACGAACGACGTCGCGCTTCTCACGTTCGTTCCCATCGCGGTCATCGCGCTCGAGACAGCCGGCTGGCGTGACGACCTCGTCCGCGTCGTCGTCTTGCAGGCGATCGCCGCCAACTTGGGCGGGATGGTAACCCCCGTCGGCAATCCCCAGAACCTGTTCATCTTCACAACCTACGAGCTGTCAGCGGGCGATTTCTTCTGGACGCTCGCACCGTTCGGCGCCTTTGCCCTGTTCCTTCTTGCACTCGCATGCGCATCGTTCGGAACCACGAACGCGGTCGTGAAGCTCGATCTCGACGAGCGCGCCATCGATATGAAACGTTTTGCCCTGCATGCCGGCTTGTTCGCACTCTGCCTGCTCGCCGTCATGCGCGTGCTTTCGCATTTGGTGCTCCTGCCCATCGTCGCCGCAGCATTGTTCCTGTTCGACCGACGCATATTCGCGCAAGTCGACTACGCGCTGCTCGCCACGTTCGTATGCTTCTTCGTGTTCTCGGGAAACATGGCGAACATGCCCGAGATGCAGGGCTTCCTCGGCGGGCTCATGGACGACCATCCCATGCTGACGAGCCTTTTCGCCAGCCAGATTATCAGCAACGTGCCGTCGGCGGTGCTGCTCGCGAGTTTCACCGGCAACTGGCACTCGCTGCTCGTCGGCGTCGACCTCGGCGGACTCGGGACGCCCATCGCATCGCTCGCGAGCCTCATCGCATTTCGGATCTACATGCACACTGCAGGAGCGAGTGGGCGCGCGTTCATGCGCGAGTTCGCCATCGCCAACGCCGTGACGCTCGCGCTCATGACGGCTTTGTACGCCGCGCTGTTCGTCGTGAAGCTTTAACGGATATAATCCAACCATGACCAAAACGCTCGAAAGCAACGTGTTCAAGACCGCCCTCCTGTTCGAAGGCGGGAGCATGCGCGCAGCCTACACCTGCGCCGTCGCCGCAGAGCTTCTCGAGCAGGGCATCTACTTCGACAACGTCTACGGCGTGAGCGCGGGCAGCTCGAACACGGTGAACTACGTCTCGCGCGACGTCAACCGCGTCGTGAAGTCGTTCACAGACTTCGTGCATATGGAAAACATCGGGGGTTGGAACACGTTCCTGCAGCACAAGGGCTATTGGAACGCGCACTACATATACGAGAAGGCCGGCCTTCCGGACGGGCCGCTTCCATTCGACATCGAGACATTCAACGCGAGCCCCGCGAAGGCCACCATCTTCGCGTTCGAGCGCGACACCGGGCGCGACCTCCTTTTCCGGAAAGACGAGATGCGCACGACCGGCGAGCTGATGCTGCGCGTGCGCGCCAGCTCGACCGTGCCGATCATGATGCCGCCGCCCCAGGTGAACGGACGTTATTGCTATGACGGCGGCTTCGCGGACGGTGGCGGGCTGCCGCTCAACAGCATCCAAAACGACGGATTCGAGCGCGTGTTCGTCGTCCGCACCCGCAAGCGCGGGTACCGGAAAACCGGCAACAACTCGTGGGCGAACGCGTTCTTCTGGCGGCGCCCTTTCATGCGCGACGCCGTGCTCACGCGCAACGCGCGCTACAACATCGCCTGCGACTTGCTCGACGAATGGGAGCGCGAAGGGCGCGCCTACGTGTTCTACTGCGACGAGCTGACGCTGTCTGGAAGCGAGCGCGACTACGACGAGCTATGCCGCAACTACGAGAGCGGCCGCGCGCAGATCAAGCGCGAATGGGGCCGACTTATGGACTTCCTCGCGAAAAGCGAGTGATGCAAAGGGACGGGCGCAACGTATCATTGCCCACGTCAATCCGCGCGTTTGCGCGTTAAATTGCACACAATGAGACGTTGTACCCGCCCCTTTGCATCATCGCGTATACTATATGTAGTTGTTCGCACATGACGCACGACACGAAGGAGAGGCCATGAACGTAAACGTCTTGCTGTTCGACCGCTTCGAGACGCTCGATGCGATGGGCCCCGTCGAGATGCTCGCACGGCCCGCCGATTACTCCGTCGGCTTCTTCTCGCTCGACGGCGGCATCGTGACCAGCTTCCAGAACGTGCCCGTCATGACGAAGCCCGTTTCCGACATGGACCGCACGGGCGCCCTCCTTTTGCCAGGTGGCTGGGGCGTGCGTGACATCGATCACGACCAGGAGTTCCTCTCCACGCTGAAAGGGCTTTGCGATGACGCCGCCTGGGTCATGTCCGTTTGCAACGGCTCGGTGCTACTCGGCGCATGCGGCGCGCTCGACGGGCGAAAGGCCACGTCGAACAAGAAGCTTTTCCAGGATGCACTGGATTCGAGCGACGCCGTCGAATGGGTCGAGCAGGCGCGTTGGGTCGTGGACGGGAAGTTCTACACCGCTTCCGGCGTGTCCGCAGGCATAGACATGGCGCTCGGCTTCTTGAACGACAGGCTCGGCCGCGAAGTCGCGGAAGAGGCGGCGACGGCAACCGAGTACTTGTGGAACGACGACCCGACAGACGACCCGTTCTGCAAGTTTCAATTCACGTAGGGCGATAGAACGAGGCGATTGTGTCTGACAGCAGATCATCCCGGGACGAATACCCCAACTACGGCTCAAACGCGAACCGTCCCCGCACCAGCACAAGGCGCGTGCTGGTAGAGGACGATCGGGCATACGCCTACAGCAGACAATCGGGAGGATCCCGCTCGCGTGACGGAGCGTCTCGCGAGCGCAATGCAAATCAGGACCGCGGCACGACCCGCGACCGCGACCGCGACCGTAACTCGAATTCCGCTCGCGACCGTAACACCACCCGCGAGCGTTCGCGTTCCACACGCGCTTCGAGCTCCACGCGCGAGAGCTCTCGCAGCCGCAACGCCACGCGCACCTCGGCCGCCAGCAGCCGCACCAGCATGCGGAGCCCGCGCGCCGCTGCCCCTCGGGGAATGCGCTCCGGATCGGGCTCGAGCCTTCCCTTCACCACCCAGCCGAGCGGTGCGGCGGCGAAGCTTCCCTTCGATTGGCGCCTACTCGTCATCGCGGCCGCCGTACTCGTGCTCGTAATCGCGGTCGCGAGCTGCGCCGTCAACCGAAACGCCCAAGCGCAGAGAGAGGCCGAGGCCGCCAAGGAGCTCGAGGCAGCCAACGCCGCCGCGGCCGCCGCGGCGCTCGAGCCGAAAACCGTCTCGTTCCTCGCCGTCGGCGACATCGTCGCGCACGACGAGATGATCGAGCAATCGAAGGGTCTCAACGGCAAGGCATACGATTTCAACCACGTGTTCGAACCGATGCTGTCGCGCCTGGCGCCCTACGACCTGACGAGCGTCACGCAGGAGACGCCGCTCGTATCCGACGAGTCCAAGGTCGGAGGATACCCCGTGTTCGGCACGCCGGTCGAGATGGGCGACGCGATCGTCAACGCCGGCTTCGACATCGTCACCTCCGCGACGAACCACTCAATGGACCAGGGGATCGACGGCATCTTCGACACCGTCAACTACTGGAAGAACAACCATCCCGAGATCACGCTCATGGGCTTGCACGATAAAGCCGAGGCGGCCGACGGCGTGACGTTCATCGAGCGCAACGGCATTAAGATCGCGATGACGGACTTGACGTACGACCTGAACGGCTTCGTGCTGCCCGAGGGCCAGGAGTACGCCGTCGACATGCTCTCGGAGCTCGACGCGATTTGCAAGAACGTCGAAGCCGCGAACAGCGAGGCCGACATCACCATCTGCTACGTCCACATGGGCGAGGAGTACGCCACCACGCCTTCCGACGAGCAGCGCGAAGTGGCTGCGCGCCTGATCGATGCCGGCGCCGACGTCGTGCTAGGGTCCCATGTGCACGTCGTCCAGCCGATGGAGGAAGTCACCACGTCCGCCGGCAACAAGGGCATCGTGTACTACAGCCTGGGGAACTACGCTTCGAACCAGGCCAACGTCGAGAACATGCTCGGCGGCGCGGCCGTGCTCGAAATCACGAAGACGCCCCACGAGGACGGCAGCGCCGAGACGAGCGTCACCTCGCACAGCTTCGTGCCCGTGTTCTGCCATTACGATTACGGCACGACGCAGATGTACTTCCTCGACGACTACACCGACGAGCTGGCGAACACCCACTTCATCACGCAATACGGCAACCCGTTCACCGTCGACCAGGTCAAGGGAATCTGGCAAGACATCACGGGCCAGAGCGCCTAGCGCTCGCGGCCCGTGCAGGCCGAAAGGCGCAAAGCGCAAATGAGAACCGTCGTCATAACAGGTGGGCCCTGTGCGGGGAAAACCACCGCGCTCGGCGCATTGCGTGCGCTTAGCGAGCGTGCGGGCGTTCCGGCCATCTTCGTGCCCGAAGCGGCGACCGACCTGATCATCGGCGGCGTGGCGCCGTGGACGTGCGCGTCGATGCTCGAGTTTCAGACCCGGGTGATGGCGCTCCAACTCGAGCGCGAGGCGGAGGCGATGTCGCAGGCGGAGGCGGCCGCGCAGGCGGAAAGACGCGCCAACCCCGACGTCCTCGTGGTCTGCGACCGCGGAATCTGCGACAGCCATGCGTATCTCGACGATGACGACTACGCACGCGCCCTCACCGCAAACGGGCTTGCCGAAGGCGACGTGCTCGCGCGTTACGATGCGGTCTTTCATCTCGAGACAATCGCGAAAACGAGCCCCGAGGCATACACGAAGGCAAACAACCGCGCCCGCTTCGAGAACGCCTCCGAAGCCGCAGCGGTCGACGATCGCGGAGTCGCCGCGTGGGCGGCCCATCCGAACTTCCACGTCATCCCGAGTTACGCGGACTTCGAGCGCAAAACCGCGGCACTTGTCGACGCAATGCGGGAATTTGCGGGCATCGACCTACGCGAACGAACGCAATCCTCCCCCGTCCTCGTCAGCGCGTGCCTCCTCGGCGAGCCCTGCCGCTACGACGCGAGGTCCGTGCCATGCGACGCGGTGCGCACGCTCGGGCGCGACCACGAGCTCGTGCCCGTCTGCCCGGAGCAGCTCGGCGGATTGCCAACGCCCCGCATCCCGTCCGAAATCCAGCCTGACGAACGCGTCGCCGACCGCGAGGGCAACGACCGCACCGACGCGTTTCTCGCAGGCGCGCAAGCCGCGCTACGCATTGCGCGCGAGCACGGTTGCCGAAAAGCGATCCTGAAGGCGAAAAGCCCTTCCTGCGGCGTGCACGAAGTGTACGACGGCTCTTTTTCCGGCATCGTTGTACCTGGCCAAGGGATTACTGCGGCGCTTCTCGCCGACGCCGGGCTCGAAATCGTCGACGAGACCCAAGTTCGCCCGTAACTGCCAGCAACGCATACCGCGATGCCGGACCTGCGCCGATGCCACGCCGCCCGCCCGCGCGCCAACCTGCCGCCGATGCCGCGGCGCACCGACATTCGGGTTATCATAGCTACCCGAAAGGACAAGCCTCATGCAATCGCGCGCGACCAACAGACAAGACAAGCAGTACCTCTGCATCGACCTGAAGTCGTTCTACGCCTCGGTCGAATGCATCGAGCGAGGCCTCGACCCAATGACGGCGAACCTCGTGGTCGCCGACCCCGAACGCACCGAAAAGACGATCTGCCTAGCCGTTTCGCCTTCCCTCAAGGCGCGCGGCGTGTCGGGGCGCGCCCGCGTGTTCGAGATCCCCGAGTCCTTCGACTACATAATGGCACCGCCGCGCATGGCGAAATACATAGAGTATTCGGCGAACATATACGCCATCTACCTGCGATATTTCTCGAAAGACGACATCCATGTGTACTCAATCGACGAGGCGTTCATGGACGTCACGAACTACCTGCCGCTCTATGGGATCACGGCGCGCGAGCTCGGCGAGCGCATTCGCGCCGAGATACTCGACGAGGTCGGCATCCCGGCCACGTGCGGACTCGGGCCGAACCTGTACCTCGCCAAGCTCGCGCTCGACATCACCGCAAAGCACAGCCTCGACTTCTTCGGCGAGCTCGACGAGGAGACGTTCCGCGCAACGCTTTGGGACCACCAGCCGCTGACGGATTTCTGGCGTATCGGGCGCGGCACGCAACGGCGTCTCAACGAGCTGGGCATACGCACGATGGGCGAGCTTGCGCTCTACCCCAACCTCGAAAAGCTCTACGACGTGTTCGGCATCGACGCCGAAATCCTCATCGACCACGCCTGGGGAATCGAGCCGGTGACTATCGCCGACATAAAAGCCTACGAACCGCAAAGTCATTCGATCACGAACGCGCAGGTGCTCGGCTGCCCGTACGCCTTCGACGACGCCCTGCTCGTCGTGAAGGAGATGGCAGACACCGCCTGCCTCGAGATGGTTTCGAAACGCGTCGTCGCCGACTCGGTCACGCTGTCCGTCAGGTTCGAGAAAGACGCGCTCGGCCGTGCCGACGATGCTCGCGGGACGGCGCGTTTCATCGCCTCGACCAACGCGCGCAGCGTCATACTGCCCGAGCTCGTCGACCTGTTCCACGAGATCGCGGACCCGAAGCGCAACATCCACCACATCTGGCTGAACTTCAACAACGTCGTGCCCGAGGAAAACGGCCAGTTGTCGTTGTTCGTGGACGAGGAGAAGACGGCCGAGGAACGCTCGCGTCAGGAGGCCATACTCGACATCAAGCGGAAATTCGGGAAGAACGCCCTGCTGAAGGGAATCGACCTCATGCCGCAGGCCACGCAACGTGAACGAAACCGCCTGATCGGAGGACATAAAAGTGGAACGTAGGGTATTTCACGGCCCGGAAGATGCGGGCGCTGCCGGCGGGGCGCGTGCTGCCGGCGGGGCGGATGTCACGGGAGCCCTTCCCTCGCTGCCGCGCCCGCGCATGCCGCTCTCGCAGCGCGCAAAGATCTTCATCCCGTTCGACCCGCTCAAAGGCTATCAAGACGCGCTCCGCGAGAAGGAGCAGGAAGCCGAGCGGTTGCACCACGAGCTTGCGGGCTCCGATTTCGAGTTATAGCCAAAGCGGGCCACGAGGCTCCTGGCGCCCCGCGCACCCGGCAAGCAGCCGCAACCCCGACCAACAGCCGCAGTATCGCAGGCCACCAAGCTGATATACTCACCTCAACACGGGGTCGGAATCAGCACGCACCCTAGCCCTTCCCACCCTGGAAGATCACGACAGAGGAGGCGCACATGTTGCTCGAGGATTGCCGTTACGACGGATCCCACCGTTTCGACCTTTCGAAATACCCCACATCCGCGAAGACCGACAAGGCGAAAAAAGCCGAATACGCCGAACTCACGGCCAAAAACACGCAGCTCATGGCCGAATTGCAGGAAAAACTGTACGCTGAGGGACACGAGGGCGTCGTCATCATGCTGCAAGCCATGGACGCCGCAGGCAAGGACTCGACGATCAAGCACGTCATGAGCGGCGTGAACCCGCAAGGCGTCTCCGTCTACAGCTTCAAGACACCGTCGAAGGAAGAGCTCGGGCACGACTACCTCTGGCGCGCCGTGAAAAACCTGCCCCAGCGCGGCAACATCGCCATCTTCAACCGGTCATATTACGAAGACGTCCTGGTCGTACGCGTGAAAGACCTACGCAAGACCTACGCCATGCCGTCGCGCTGCCTCGACGAATCCGATGACGAGTTCTTCGACAGGCGCTACCGGCAGATCCGCGATTTCGAGGAATACCTTTGGGAAAACGGCTACCGGCTGCTCAAGATCTTCCTGAACGTCGGGATGGAGGAGCAGAAGGAGCGGTTCTTGGCCCGCATAGACGAACCGGCCAAGAACTGGAAGTTCTCGCCTGGCGACCTGGACGAGCGCGCGCTTTGGCCCCAGTACATGGACGCGTTCGAGAAGGCGATTGCGAACACGAGCACGAAACATGCTCCTTGGTACGTCATCCCGGCCGACCAGAAATGGTACGCGCGCTGGCTCGTGAGCGAGGCCGTGGTCGGCATCTTGAAGGATTGCGACCCGCAATTTCCCGAGATGTCGCCAGAAGACCGCGCGAAGATGGCCGAATGCCGCGAGCGGCTTGTGAACTGGAAGTAGCAGGCCGCACGCGTGCAGCCTCGACATTGGGGCGGCATGCGGCGGCCTGCGTGGAATAGACTGCTCAATGCCGGTTATTCGGCGTCGAGCTCCGCATCGTCTTCGACATCGTCGTCGGCGCCGGCCAGACCATGGCCATGTTTGCCGCGATGCTTCGGACGACGTGCGTCGAGCTCGGCCCCGAGCTTGTCGAGAATGACCCCGAGCTGCTCTTTCTCCTCGTCGGAAAGCACGGCGAAGATATCCGCCGCAGCAAGCGCACGGCGCTCGGCGATTTCGGCGGCGCGGGCGCGGCCGTCGTCGGTGAGCGTCACCTCGATGGCGCGGCCGTCGACCTCGGATTTCCTACGCTCGATCAAACCGCGCTGCTCGAGCTTCTGGAGCATCTCGCCGAGCGTCTGCGGACGAATTCCCAGAAGGTACGCAAGATCCTTCTGGTTGATGCCTTCTTTCATGGAGACCATGGTGAGCACGCGCTCCTGGCCACGGCGACGCTTGCACTTGCCGCCCTGGCCATGCGGGCCGTGGCCTTCGCCGTGGCCCTCGAAACCGTGGCCCTCGCCGTGCCCGTGGCCCTCGCCGTGGCAGCACCGGCCACCGTGGCCGTGTTTTCTACCATGCCCATGACCTGCAGGGCCCTCGCCGTCGATGTGGCGCATGATCATTCCGGTGCGGACGAACTTCCCCATCAGCTCTTCGTTGTTGACAGCCATCAGACTACCTCTTTCTCTTTGCCTCATTAATTAGTAAGTATCCTTATGATTTGCAGTTTAGTCAGTTTCCTTATTAATTCAAGCGCATACTGAGCCATTTGATAAGTAACCTTATTTTCTTCATACGGACGCCACTCGCGCCCGCGTGCGCACTACGGCGTAATTGCCCGTGCCCGCGTGCGCACTACGGCGTAATTGCCCGTGCCCGCGTGCGCACTACGGCGTAATTACCCGCACCGCCCTCTCGGGCGTGCCGAGGCAACACCTCCGCCCGCGTGCGCGCTACGACGGATCCACCAGCTTCGCAATCGCCAATTCGGCGAAACGGCGTACCTGGTCGCTGCCTTCTGCGGCAGCGCGGCGCAGCGCCGGCAAATAGGACGCATCGCCGCTGTTCCCCATGGCGATGGCAGCGTTCTGCCGGAAAATATCGATATCGCGGATGTAGTTGAACATGACCGGCCGCACGCATGCTTCGTAGTAGTCGTCGTCGCAGAACAACATGTCTTCGAGCGAGAAACTATCAGCCAGCCAATCGAGATACGGGTCGGGCGCCTTCGCGGCGCCGAGCACGTGCGCGTTGCGCGGGCAAGCGACCTGGCAGGCGTCGCACCCGTGGACACGCGTGCCGATCAGGTCGAGAACGGCCGGATCCTTGCGCTCGCCGGGCGTGAAGTTGCTGTAGAGCACGCATCGGCTCGGGTCGAGCGAGCCGTCGTCGGCCATGGCGCCCGTCGGGCATGCGTCGATGCATTTCCGGCAATCGTCGGGACATGCGCGGCGCGGTTCATGCACCTCGCATTCGAGCTCGACGTCGACGGGGATCGTCACGAATATGATGAAGGACCCCAGCTCACCGGCGTACGCGAAGTTGTTGCGCCCGTACGTGACGAGCCCTGCGCGCGATGCGATGGCGCGGTCGACGAGCTGCATGTTTGTGTGGTCGTACAGCGAATGGATGCCGAGCCCTTCCAGGTATTCCTCGAAGAGGAGCACGCGCTTGCCCTCGAGCGTGTCGTCTGGCGGCAAGTAGCTGCGCGACAGGTAAATACGCCCGAGATGCCGAAGCAGGCGCTCCGGATACTCGATGCGTCCGACGGCGCGTACGAGCGAGATGACGCTCTTCACCCCGGGGACCTTCTCGCGCGGGCGAGCGGCGAGTCGGAGCTTCGAGCCAGGGTCGGCCACGTTCCAGATACCGTAGCCGTGACGGCGGCAGAGCTCATCTTCGTAGCCTTCGACCGGGTCGGGCGTCGTTACGCCGACACGAGCGAAGCCGAGCTCGAGAGCCTTGCGTTTCACCTTTTCCGTCAGGTCGTGGACGTTCTCGTCTTGCACGGTTCATCCCCCACTCTCGCTGTTTCGACAACACTTCCCCGCGCCGTGCGGCCAGCTCGCGCCCGCTCGACGTCGCGCTCGGCGGCATGCCCAGCCGCGCCCCGCCCGGCGCGGCCTACAGCGATGCACCCAGCTCACGCGCCCGCTCGGGAAAGCCCGAACGCGCGGTCATCCCCGGCGTACCGCAGCCGCTTCCGAGCACGCGCCCGCAATCGCGCATGCTCAGATAGCGCACAAGCGTATCGTAATGCGATTCGAGCGCATCGAACGTCCAATTGTCCGCATTCCAGGCAACTGCAAGAAGCGCCGACTTCAAGCGCCTTCCCGTAATCGACGGATTCGACGAGCAGAACCGGTCGACAACTGCTTTGAGCTGGGCGGTCATCCCAAAGTAATAGAGCGGCGTGGCGAAGACGAGCATGTCGGCGGAAAGGATCTTCTCCCGCACGCCGTCGAAATCATCGTAAAGCGCGCAAGGGCCGCCGTAGCCGCATGACACGCAGCCCGTGCAAGGCGCGATGTCGAGCGCGGCGACGTCGACCACCTCGACGTCATGCCCTGCCCCTTGCGCGCCTTCCGCGGAACTGCGGACCAACAGCGCCGTCGAGCCGTTGCGGTTGGGGCTTCCCTGCAGCACCAAGATCTTCATCGCGCCTTCTCCTCTCGCAGGTATTTCGCATTCGAGAGCCATACGTGCTCCTTGCCCGCGTCAGCAGGTTTGTTCTGGGCCATCACGCCCACGATGGCATGCGGCGCGTAAGGCTCTTCGAGATAGGCGATGTCGTCGGCGGAAAGCTCGAGGTCGACTGCCGCCACGGCGCCGTCCACGTGATGCGGCTTCGTCGCCCCGACGACCGGCGAAGTCACCTTCGTCAGCAGCCACGCAAGCGCGACCTCGGTCATGGACGCGCCATGCGCATCGGCGACTTCCGCCACGCGCTCGATGACGCGCGTGTCCGCGTCCGCCGTGGCATCGTACTTGAACTTGGCGTAGGCGTCCTCGACGAGCCTCTTGCTCGTCTCACCCGGGCGGCGCGAGAGGCGGCCGCTCGCGAGCGCACTGTAAGGCGTGAGCGCGATGCCTTCCTCCGCACAGCACGGCGCGAGTTCTCGCTCGTCTTCGCGGAAAATCAGATTCATGTGGTTCTGCACGCTCACGAACTGCGGAAACCCCTCGCGTTCGGCGAGTGCGTTCGCTTTCTCGAGCTGCCAGGCGTACACGTTGGCGATGCCGACGTAACGCGCTTTGCCGGCGGCGACCGCGGCAGCGAGCCCTTCCATCACGTCGTGAAGCGGCGTGTTGTAATCCCACATGTGATAGATGTAGA
>CAMOUE010000053.1 GCA_946626265.1 uncultured Eggerthellaceae bacterium
TGATGCCGCCGACGAAGACGCCGGTCCAGAACAGCATTTCGCCGAAGTAGTTGGGGCAGCGCACGATGCGGTAGAGCCCCGTGTCGACGAACCGTTTCGGGTTGGCTTTCTTGGCCGCGTTCTTCTGCAGGTCGGCGACGGATTCCACGACGAGGCCCACCACGCTGATTAGCATTCCCGCGACGAGCAGGATGTCGGAGGCCGATCCGTTCGCCAATCGGAAGATGACAGGGGAGGTCTCGCACGCGTAGAGCAGGGCGGCCGTCACCCAGATGCCGCATTTGGCGACCAAGGACATATCGCTGCCGCTTTTGATCTCGGTTTTCATCTTCGTGTTGTAGCTCGAACTGCTCAGTTCGCGGAAGGCGAGGTAGCCCCCGAGCCTGAGGCCGTACAAGACGAAGAGGATGCACGCGCACGTCGTCGCAATCGTGAGCTGGTCGTGCATGATGACGAGCAGGGCGACGCTGATTGCCGCGACGGAGAAACCGTAGCCAATCGAGATGAACCAGACGTACTTTTTGAACCCGACGCTGCTGAACACGAGCGCAACGACGATAGCTGCAAGGAACAGTCCCACTTGAATGCCTCTTTCTTGTTGGTGCCGGGCTGCTGCCGGGCGGTTGCTGCCTGATTGCCGCCAGGTGGTCGCCCGTTTGCCGCCGAGCTGCTACCGGGCGGTTTGGCTGGCCCATTATGGTAGCACTGATGACTTGCCGAGCGCCATTTCCGAGGCTTTATCGGCAACCTTGCCCGACGAAACCGCCCCTGACGACCAGAATAGGGAGGCGAAGGCCTGAGGATAGGAGTGGACCATGAACTTCGAGTATTTGGACGACGAGCTGCGGGAAAAGGCGCAAGCATGCAAGACGCCGGAGGATTTCTTGAAACTGGCTGCCGCAGAGGGCTACGAGCTGAGCGACGAGGAGATCGAGAGCGTATCGGGTGGCGGAGGCACCTGGAGCGGCGATTGCACGGGCTTCAAAAACAGGCGCCATCCTGTTCGGTAACGCGCTAGGGGGTTATTGCTTCCTCGTCAACAGGAAGAACAGCCCTGCGCATGCGACGCAGAAAGCGCCGATGGCGATGAAGGCTATTTCGCCCGAGACGCCAAGCAATCCACCGAGGATGAATGGCTGCGCGACGCGGGCGAGGCTTCGCACCGAGAACATGACCCCAGTTGCCCTTCCGGCCGAAACGCCCGCCTCGGATGCGGCGTTTAGCCATAACGACTTCCACGCATCCGAGGTCTTGCAGAGCAGGCCCACGAGCGCGATGACGGCGACTGACCATGCAAGCGTCGCGTTGAACGAGAACAGCAGGAAGACGGCGCCGAGAAGCGCGACGGACAACGTTGCAAGCTTGAGCTTGCCCAAGCGCCCTTCCATGTGCTCTATCAGGTTGATGCAGATGAACACGATGAGCTGGCCAAGCACGACGATGTTGTTGATGTCGGACTTGGAAAGCCCGAGGTCGGCGGAGAACAACGGGAACATCAGCGAAGGGTAGCCGGCTGCCACCGTCGACGGCAACACGATGAGAAGCGCGATGGCTATCACGACTGCCGTGGCCATGAAAAGCGGGCCTATCCCTTCGGTTTTGCCTTCGCCGATGAGGCGTTTCGCCTTGCGAACGGCGATGAAGGCGATTAGGGCCACAAGGTAGATCCCGCTTGCCCACACGAGCAGCATGCGCATCGAAAAGCCGACGCTCGGCGTGACGTCCTTGAGGGCGAGCGACGTGCGTCCCGACGTGTCGCATACCAGGGCTTTGTTTGTCTTGTCTGCGCACATGCTGAGCACGCCGGCGTTTTCGTGAACGCTGTCGAAGCCCGTGCCGGAAACGAGCTCGCGTACGTCGGTCGTTCCGGCGGATATGGCGCAAACGCTTCCGGATGTGTCGTCGCATGCGTATACGGTGCCGTCGGCGTCGACGTCGACGGCCGTGAACACGTGCCCCTCGTATGCTTGCAATTGTCGTTCGGTTGCGTTTTCGAGCAATTGGCCGAACGTGTCCAGGATGGCATATCGTCCGCTTCCGCTTGAGGAGTAGGCCGCAGCGTGCACGTTGTCGTTACCGACGTGCACCGTTTCGATGTTCTGCAAGCCGTCGCCGTCGACGAGATCGAACTAGACATATGTGTCGAATTCCAAAGAGGCGTCTTCGTCTGGCGATCCTGCGTCGAGGGTGCCTGCGTCGAGGGTGCCTGCGTCGGGGGTGCCTGCGTCGGGGGTGCCTGCGTCGGGGGTGCTTGCGGGTTTTTCCGCTGGTTCGGCGGCATCGGTCGATGCCGGCTCTTTCAGGCGGTCCGTTTCGAAAGCGACGACTACGCCGTCCGCCGCGTCGTTGAGTGATTTCATCGACGGGGAAGCCGTTTTCGGTCCTGCGCCATCATAGAGCAGTCCTTGGTAGTTGCCGCCTTTGTCGTAAGCGGCAACGCGCTCTTGGGAAATGATGTCGCTATCGGGCTCGAACCTCACGCCGGAGATGAAGACCAGGTCTTCGGAAAAGCAGACGTCGGTGATGGCGTCGAATGGCGAATCGGTGGTCGTGCAGCCGACGACGCCTGTCAAGTCGCCGTCTGCATTCATGATGAGCGCTCGGCGAGAGCCCGAATCCGCGACGACTGTTATCTTGCCATCGGCGTCAATCGCGGTCGGACTGTCGAGCTGAATGGCCGCAAAGGCGCAGCAGGCAATACGGTGCCGTAGGTGACGAAAAGCACGGCCGCTGAAAACGCGGCCAGGATCGCCAGCACGATATGAGGCTTCCTCGTTTTGCCCATAGGTGTGATTTTCGCACATATGCCTCGAATGACGGTTTCTTTTCATGGACATGTGCGGTGCAGGTCGGCTCGGCTTCCCTCCGGGGCGACTACTGACGATACTCTTCGGGAACGTCGAAGCCATATTTCTTGCAGAGAAGCATGACGTCGTGAAGGTCGTTCTCGTCGTGTTCGTAGCCGAGGTGGAACATGAGCTGGCTCGAGGCTACGACGAACGACGGATTCCGCTTTCCCGGCGCTCGTTCTCGGCGACCGTCACTACTCCGCTGATGACGTTCAGGATGTTTTGCAAGCCGCCGCAGAACAGCTCGAAGCACAGCGCCAGCGAAATGGCCGTGTCCGAATTCAGGTACGTCAAGACCACCAACATGCCGATGAGTATGGAACCCGGCTGGTTGGGGGCGCCGCACGATAGGAACATCACGATGAGCGCAATGACCGCCACGTTGATCCACGATACCTCGCAGTTGGCGACGAAGATGTAGATCGTGGCGAGTATCATCAGGACGAAACAGTTGCCGTCGAGGCTGGTCTGCGCCAATATCGGCAGCTCCTTCTCGAGCCGCTCGCGCGAGATGCCGAAGCTCTTCTCGCAGTATCGCGCGTTGAAGGGCGCGGCGTCGATAACGGAGCCTATCGCGACGTTCTCCTTCACGAGCGGCCAGAGCTTCCTCGCGAATTCCCGCACGGGGATGCCATGTGCGCGCAAGCTCAGCGCATACACGATGAGCAGGGGCAATGCGCATGCGAACACGACCACGATGATGTAGAGGATTTCCAGGAAGTTCACTATGCCGTTCTCCGCCAACAGTACTTCCAGGAAGAGCAGGAAGCACGCCAGCGGGAAGGTGGTCATCACGATTCGGAGTATGCCCGAGAACAAGTCGTAGCATACGTCGATCGCGCGCTTCACGGCGTTGAAATTCTGGCCCATCGAACTCAGGGCGCCGGCGACGAGGACCGCCACGACGATCATGGGGATGGGGGAGATGGTCTCGAAGGGCTCGATGATGCTCGAGGGTATTATCTGGTCGACCGCTGAAACGAGCGACCAGCTGGAAAACCCCAGGTCGAAGCTTTCCGTCACCCCGCCAGCCGACAGAACCGATTGGGCGAACGCGAAGCCCATGACAAGGGCGAGCGCGATCACGACGATGGACGAAGCCACCGAGGTCATGAACAGCTTGCGTGAGGAGGAATGCCGCTCCGCCACCAAGAAGGAATCGGTCACGTTCTTGAGCAGCGAGAACAGCGTCATCGGAGCGCCTATCATGAGCACGGCGTTGGTGAACAGCTTCTCGAGGGGCGTCACCCATTCTCTTGCGATCAGCTGCCGCCCCGCTTCGTCGAGCGCGAATTCAAGCACGCCGCCGACGACGACGGCGGCGATGACGGCAACGAGGTTCGGGAGGATGAAGGACCAGGCGCTTTTGCCCACGGAGATCCGCACGACGTTGTAGCCGCTTTGGTAAGAGCAGGAGATCTTGTCGGAATACGATTCGATGACTTTCGCGTCGGAATCCGAAGACACGTCTCCGTCGAAAAGCGAGAAGCGCTTGCCCGGAAACGTCAGCTTGACGCTCGCGCGCCCGAGCCCGCTGACGCTGCCGATTTCGAGCTCGGCGCCCCCGTCGCCAACGTGGGCGACCGCCTTGCGGAAGAGCGCCTCGAAGAGCGACATCATCTCGGAGACGATGCTCGCGTTGACGTGGCGCTTGCCAAAGGCCCCCTCGACAAAAGCCCGAGCTTGGGGAAGGTTCTCCTCGTCTGCGCCGATCTTGATGGTTTCGTTTCTAGTCATGCGGCAAATGTACCATAGAAGCCGGATAACGGTTGGGTGTCTTTCACCCCTTCTCGGGCGGCCGCATCGGACGCCGCGAGCATTTGCCGCAGCTCGCGGGCGAGTGTGGGCCGGTTGTTTTGCGGGAATCGAGGAAAAGCCGAGCATCACTGATATGAAGACTTCATCCTCGGTTACCGTTTAGAAACCTGTTTTGCAGCGTCGTGGTGGACAATAAGCGGAAACGTCTGAAGCGGAATCGCCGGGCTGTTGCCGGGCTGCGGCGATTCGCGCGCGGTACTGCGCCGCGCGAGGTGCGCCACCAGCGCGACTGTCGAAAGGGTTGAAACGATATGGCCAGATTAGAACGCGACTCCGAAGTCCGCAAGGGCTTGTATACCCGCAAGCCGGTGTATTACTGCAAAGGCCCCGACGGCTCGTGGTTCTATTCGGACACCATCCATGGGCTGCTGGAGGAAAGTGGCCGCGCGAAGGAGTTCAATCGCGACATCGTGCCGACGTACCTGCGCTTTTGGTATCCGGCAACCGAGGACACGTTCTACAAGGGCGTAAAGAGGCTTCTTCCCGGGTTCCGCCTTGTCGAGAACAAGGGCGACGTGCGCGTGGAGCGCTTCGAGGACGTCGAGTTCACCCCGAACCCCTATCCGGACTACGAGTCCGCCGTCGAGGACCTGAAGGGCATCTTGTCCGACATCTTCGAGGCGGAGCGCAAGGTGAGCAGCGCCTCCTTCCTCTCCTCGGGCGTCGATTCCTCCCTGCTGGCGGCAGGTCTGCCCGCCAAGCAGGTCGTGAGCGTCGGCTACGAGGAAAGCCGCTACGACGAGTCGAAGGACGCGGCTGCGATAGCCGAGACGCTCAAGACCGACATCCACATCTGCCCGGTGAACATCGAGGAGTATTTCGAGGTCGTGCCGGAGGCGATGGTCGCGCGCGAGGAGCCGAGCGGCGATTCGTCCTACATTCCGCTGTTCCTGGCCGCCCGCGAGGCCGCGAAGCATACGGACGCATGCTGCTCGGGAGAAGGCCCCGACGAGTTGTTCTGCGGGTACAAGGTCTATCAGAACTACCTGAACGCGCCGCAGGACGATTACTGGAAGGCGGCCCACACCTGCATGAAGACCCGCGGCTTGAAGGAACCGCAGAAGTATCTCGAGCGCTTCAGCGACGGATTCGAGAAAATGCAGGCGTTTGACCTCACCTATGCGACGGAATGCAACCTCTTGCCGAACCTCGACGCCGTGGCGCGGGCGAACAAGATCGACATCCGCACGCCGCTCATCGACCGCAGGCTGTTCGATTTCGCCGTGTCGATTCCCGTCGGCTACAAGGTGACGACCGACAACAACAAGATCGTGTTCCGCGATGCTGCCGAGAGCTTCCTCCCGAAGGAGGTCGCGCAGAAGCCCAAGCGCGCGTTCCCCGTTCCCACCCAGGTATGGATGCACGAGGAGCCGTGGGCGAGCATGCTCAAGGAGCTCTTCTCGAGCCGCGAGGCGAAGTACCTGCTCAGCGGCCTTTTGCCTCGTTACTACATTCGCAAGTACTTCTCCGAGTCGACCAACCGCGAGGCGACGAGCAGCTACTGGCATCCCGTCTGGACCATGTACGCTCTCCTGGTCTGGTATCGCGGGGAGTTCGGGACGCTGTAGGTTACCCGGCGTCGACGTCGTATCCCGCTGCGGCGAGCGCCCGCCCTGCCTTCTCGAAGTCCGGGGTTTTCACGAGGATGTAGTCGGTGTTGAACGTGGAAACGGCGAAGATGCCTATCCCGTTGTCGGCGAGCACGCCCGAAACTCTCGACAAGATGCCGATGAGCGAAAAATCGAGCACGCCGTCTATGCGGAAAGCCTTCCAGCCGTCCTCGCGCGCGACGGTGGCTGCGGGCACGTTGCGCGTGGGGCACACCAAAGACAGCTCCTCGTCCGTCTTCCCCACGAAAAGGATCTCGGCGCTGAAATCGACGTCGGCAATCGAGTTGACCTTGCAGACGGTCAGGTCGTACGGCAACTTCATCAGTTTCAGGGCGTTGTTTTCCATTGACACCTCTTTCGGCGCCTCCCACTTTCGGGCAGCGGTCCAGTTTCCATCCGCGTCGGTCCCGCATACGTACACGGCACAGTTGCCGATGTAGGTTGACCAGTAGCTCCCGTTGGAATCGGGCGTCAAGTACTCGAGTGCGCCCTTCAACGCGATGGCGTGCGTCGAGACCAGGATGTCCTCGCGAGCGGCGAAGGCGCGGACGTCTTCGAGGAACGACCCCATGCGAGCGACGACGTCGTCGAGCTGCTCCATTCCTTCAGGTGCCGGGTTGTGGGCGAAGTCCTTGAAGAAGGCCAGCACCTCGGGCGCGGGGTTTTCCAGGCTCATCCCCTCGTACGGGCCGTAGTCCATCTCGATGAGCCGGTCGTCTTCGAGCTGCGGAACGCCTTCTGCGACTATGTCGGCCGTTTGCCTCGCGCGGATAAGCGGGCTGGCGTAGACGCGCGAGAAACGGACGCCGGCGGCGTCTAGGAGCGTCCTGGCGTCTTCGGCCTGCTGGATACCCGTGTCGTTCAAGGGTCTGTTGCTTCGCCCCTGCAGTTGCTTGGCGGCGTTTCCCTCCGTTTGCCCATGGCGGATGATGTAAATCACGAGAGCCCCGTTCTGCTTGGTCGACGGGCGCGCTGCCCAAATATGGGACAATGCCCCGACTCCGTTGCCCGAGCTTTTGCAGCCTCTAGTTCTTGCAGCGCATGATTTCCGAGTCGTCGAATAGAATACCGTTTCAGGTGGATAAGCGAAATCGAGAGAGGACACACCACGAAGATAACGGTTTTGAACGGAAGTCCGCGCAAGCAGAACACCGATGCGATGGTCGAGGCGTTCGCCGAAGAGGCGAAGGCTGCGGGGCATGAGGTCGAGGTTCGCAAGCTCGTCAGCAAGCTGTAAGTCAAGAGCGGCCGGGCGCGGCCGGGCTGCGTTCGGCCGCGCCCGGCCGCTTATATAAGCGCGATCAGAGGGCTTCCCTGGCGTGGGGCAAAAGGCCCAACGTCAGGGGAGGCGCCTTTCCGACGCGTTCGAGTCGCCCCGCATATACGCGTAGTTGATTTTGTCGTGCTTCGTTCCGCCCAGTTCAAGCCCGCCATCCTCTCGGCCTGATTGCTTCATGCCGGCTTTTTCCAGCGCCCGTTGCGAGCCGATGTTGTCTGCAGAGCACCAGGCGGTGACGGTGGCGATTCCCTCCTCGTCTGCCAGATAGCGCAGGGCAGCGGAAAGGGCTTCGGTGGCGAAGCCCTTTCCCCACGAGGCTTCCTCTATGCTCACGCCGATTTCGATAGTGTTCTTCTCGGCGTCGTAATCGTAGGCGCCGACGGTTCCGACCAGCTTTCCTGTGTATTCGATTGCCCACCCGTAGAAATGCGGGTCTTCGTAGCTCGCCATGAAATGCGACACGGTCTTCTCGGCGTCCTCCAACGTTGCGTACGGGTTCCATCCCGAGTGCTCGTACATGGCTTTGTTCAGGCCAAAGTTCTCGTGCAGCTCCTTGGCGTCTTTCGCCACGTGGCGGCGCAGCGAGAGGCGCGGTGTTTTCAGCTCGATGGTGCCGGGCATGTCTTCTCCGTCTGTCGGTGCTTGCTTTTCTTGCTGATTCTAGATTATGGGGCTGTCTCCGTTGGACGCGATGGCCGTCTCCGTCGGACACAATGAAAACCTCCGCGAACCGCCGGCTTTGTCGGCCAGCTTTTGCCGGTGGCATTTTCCGCTCGGACTATGCCGACGGCGTTTCAAGAACGGCTATTATTGGTACATCGAACAGAACGGAGGGCGATATGTACTGTGCTTCTTGCGGCAAAGAGCTCAAAGATGGTGACCGTTTCTGCAGCGCATGCGGAGCGCTCGCAACCGGGAGCGGCGGGCCCGCAGCCGGGAGCGGCGAGCCCGCAGCCGGAAGCGGCGAGCCTGCACGCGCATTCGGGGCGGCCGTGAGCGAGAACGGTGCCCGAGGCTCCCTGGACGCGGTGGAAGCCGATGGTGGGCAGCTGCGCAAGAAGCCGTCGCCTTTGATGATTGCGGTCGTCGCGCTGGTCCTGGTCGCGGTCGTCGCGCTGGTCGCCGTGCTCGTCACGCAGCAGGCGGCCCGAAACGAGCAGGTTGCTGGCCAGGTGTCGCAGGCGGGCTCGCCCACGTCCGGGGCGTCGTCCGAGGCGTCGCCGGTGCTCGTATCCGGGGCTTCGTCCGAAGCGTCGTCGGCGCTGACCGAGGAGGAGCGCGCCATTGCGTCGCTCGACGGCTGGTGGGAGAGCGTCCATCACGAAAACGGCTATCGGGCGGCGTTCGGCAACGTGCACGATGGCGTCATCGACTGGTACAACAGCAACGACGCGGGCACCGAGGTGGCATACTCGAGCACGGCCCGCATTACGAAGGCGGAGCGGTTTGCGGAAAACGGCGCGGAAGGCTGGCGATTCTTCACCGACACATCTCCGGACGAGTCGTGGGCATACTACGAGGTGGACGGCAACGAGAACGAACTGCCCATATACAAGGTTGCCTTCGGGTACGGCGTCGTCGACCAGGAAAACTACAACATCTACTCGGTCGAGAGGTACGGCATGGCCCGAATTGCCGACGACAGCCCGGCCGGCAGCTCTGCGCTTTTCGCGCAGGCTCAGGCGCTTGCCGAGGAACGCTCGGCGCAATCCGCCGCCGCCCAAAGCGGCGATGGGGCGCAGGGCGGCGCTGAAAGCTCTGGCCAGGCAAAAGATGATGGCGCTGACGGCTTCGATCAGGCGAAGGCCGAGGCGGAGGCGAGGGCTTCCGCCGAGGCAGCCGGCAAGACGGTGCTTGAAGGCACCGTGTTCATCGGCATGGAAGGCGATTGGGCGCAGATGGAGGGGCTGCAGCGGGCCCCTAATCCCGGCAGCAGCTTCACATACGTGGGCCTGATACTGGACGAGCCTGCGACGGTGAGCGCCCGCAACGCCGACGGTGGGACGGTGCGAGAGAAACCGTACGTGGAGCGCTCTGGCGTGTACGTCTTGCTCGGCAGCGACTACAACAGCGATGTCGTCGATCGGTGGGCACCTTACGATGGCCAGCGGGCTAGCGTCGCATTTTCCGATTTCGAGTCCTTTTCAGACAGCCTCGGTGTGCTGTTCGCCTTCAGGGGATCGGGCGAGCGCATAGCCCCGCTAGCCGAATCGGATGCGGCCGCCGCTGCTGCCGTGAGCGCCTCGGGTGGTGATTTCGTATTGGCTGATTCGTCTACCAGGAGTTACTCGCGCAGCGAGCTCGAGGCGCTCGACAACCATTCGCTGTTCCTCGCGCGCAACGAGATCTTCGCGCGGCACGGCTGCGGCTTCAGGACGCCCGAGTTGCGGGATCGGTTCGGCTCGATGTCGTGGTACAGCGAGGATATTCCCGCCGGGACGTACGGCACCGAGATGCTCAACGATGTCGAGAGGAGCAACGTCGAGCTCATGAAGGCGATCGAGACGGAGCGGAACTCCCCGTACTTGTAGCCTGCTCCCGTGACGTATAGTTGTGCTAAGCAATGGGGGAGGCGATGCCATGGGCAAGAAACTGGGCAACCTTATCAAATCCGCACGCGCGAATGCGGGTTTCACTCAAGACCAGCTGGCCAAGAAGGTGAACGGTGTCACCGCTTCTGACATCGGGCGTTACGAGCGCGGTGAGGCGGAGCCGACGGTCCAGGTCGTCAAGGACATCGCGAAAGCCTGTGGCGTTACGCAGAAGTCGCTTCTGGACGCGATGCCGAAATCGTCTGCGCGAACGTCGTCGACGAGCAAGCCCGGATCGTCGTCGTCCTCGTCTTCGTCGGCTGCGAAATCGACCATGCGGGTGACGGCGACGGAGAAACGCCTCGTGGAGCTGTACCGGGCAGCCGATTCTGACACGCGCAAGAGGGCGCTGGCCATCCTGCGTGGAAATGACGATGCGGGCGGGGTGCTCCCCGATGTCAACGATGTTCTTTCCGGTCTTGGAGACATCCTGATCGACGTCCTCAAAAAGAAGTAGATCTTAGAGCATGTCAGGCGGCTTGCCGTCGCATCGGGCGGTTCGCGCCCGTTTGCCTGCAACTGCGCTGCCAGGTGCCGGTTGCCACCGATTCATTGTTCTTCGTTGCCTGAAGCTGCCTTGTAGGCTTCGAGCAAGGCGGCCGGCATGCATGCGAACATGGCGGCGGCGAGCTGTTCGGGCGTAGATTCGATGCCCCCGCGGAGCCAGTCCGTCACGCATCCCACGTTGCCATGTGCGAAATGCCGCGCTTCGAAGGCGCGCTCGCGCGAGAGCGCTGTCACGCCCAAATGCCGTTTGAGGGCTGCTTCGTTGGCCTCGACGCTGAATTGCAGCAGGTAGCGCTCGATTGAGTTTTGGGAGTCTTCCTCGAAAGCGCGCCGATAGAAATCGCGTCGCCCCCACAGTTTACGATGCGCCTCGGCGTAGAACTCGACTGTGTAGGGCGAGAACGTTTCGGCTGCTGCCTCCTGGTCCTGCTCGAACATCCAGGCGACGAGATCGTATTTGTCCTTGAAGTGGTAATAGAACACGCGTCGTTCCACTTCGCAGCGGGCGCAGAGGTCAGCCACGCGGACTTTTGACAGGGGGATGCGCGCCATCATGCGCTCGAGTTCGTCGGCAAACATGCGCTTGGTGTTCCTGGCCATGGCTCGGTCCTTTGCAAAGGGTCTTCGATACCGTACATATTAGCGGTATGTGCAGTCGAAGATGTTGCCTGCTTTAGAAGATCGGATGGGTCGGATGCGCGGTCTCGTCCACAACGAACACCGTATCGTCGTCGTATTTCGGCGGGATAACCGGGATCTGCAGGTAGGACTCGTAGCGCCCGCCCGTGTGGAACACGTGCTCGCCCTTGTTGTCGGTCTCCCAGACGAGCGGCTCGATCCAATGCGGGTCGCGGATGTAGCGCCCAGCGACATGCACGCGGATGGTCTCGCCGGCATGCCAGATGCGGCTCGTGGGGTTGATCTCGACGTCGATCGGCACGATTTCGCCCGCGGACAGTTTCAGCTCGCGGCGGTGCGCCTGCACGGGCTGGAAATCGCTCGAGAGCTCGGGGTCGAGTTCGCGGTGCGACACGCGCATCTTGCCCCAGGCGCCCGGGTGCGGAGCCGTGCCGTCGAAGATGGTGACGGGCTGCTCGACGCCGCTGCGCGAGAGCTTCTTCACGGTGACGAACAGGTCCATGTCGTCGTGGCCGTCGGCCTCGACCCAAGCGTGCAGCTTCATGTAGCCGGTGAGCTCGGT
>CAMOUE010000054.1 GCA_946626265.1 uncultured Eggerthellaceae bacterium
CAATTGTATGAACCAGCGGGCAATCTGGAGACGGTGCGCATTCCGCCCTTTTGGCCATACATTTAGGGACAGTCCCCAATTGTATGGAAGGGGCCTAACTCGCCGACTGGCAATCCCTAAACGTTCGGCCCTATTGACAGAGTCCGCCGTATAAGCGAACATATGTACCTATGGATACCATGGAGCACATGAGCGCGCTGGAGGGGCTCAACCCTTCGCAAACAGAAGCGGTCACCACGACCGAAGGTCCCGTGCGCGTTATTGCGGGCGCTGGGTCGGGCAAGACGCGCGCGCTTTCGCGGCGGTTCGCTTACCTGGTCAACGACCTGGGCATCATGCCAGGCAACATCCTGTGCGTCACGTTCACCAACAAGGCCGCCAACGAAATGCGCCAGCGCATCCGCAAGCTCACCGGCGACGCCGACACCGGCTACGTCAACACGTTCCACGGCTTCTGCGTGTCCGTGCTGCAAGAAGACGCCGCAGCTATCTCGTTTCCCAAGAGCTTTCTGGTGCTCGACAATTCCGACATCGACGCCATGCTGCAGATCATCTACGACGAACGCGGCCTCACGCTGCGGGATTACACGTTCGCTCGCGCGCGCGACATGTTTGAAATCCGCAAGACGTTTTCGGAGAAGAATTACTACTTCGATCTCATCGATTTATCGCCCGAAGCGCTCAAGCTCAAGTACGACCTGGCCGAATCGCCCGACGACATCCTGTTCTACGGTTACCTGTACCAGCAGAAAAAATGCTTCGGGCTCGATTACAACGACCTCATCATCTTCACACGGGAAATCTTCCGCCGCCGCGAAGATCTGCGGCTCAAATGGCAGAAGCGCCTGGAATACATCATGGTCGATGAATTCCAAGACATCGACGGGCTTCAGCACGAGCTCATGGAAGTGCTCGCCGCCTACCACGGTAACCTGTTCGTCGTGGGCGACCCCGACCAGACCATCTACACCTGGCGCGGCGCCAACGTGAAGTACCTGCTCGAATTCGACCAGCGGTTCCCCGGCGTGCGCACCGTCATGATGAACGACAACTACCGCTCGACGCCGCAGATCACCATGGCGGCCAACTCGCTCATCTCCGCGAACCGCCATCGCATCAGCAAGAACCTGATCTCGCAGGAGAGCCCCGGCGAGAAGCCCCGCTGCTATCACGGCTCGAGCTCGGCCGACGAGGCTTCCTGGATCGCCGGGCAGGTCGAGCGCCTCCACGCGCAGGGCGCAGACTACCGAGACATGTGCGTGCTCTACCGCGCGCACTACGCATCGCGGCCGGTCGAAGAGGCGTTGGTGCACGAGCAGATTCCCTACACCATCTACAGCGGCGTGCAGTTCTTCGACCGGAAAGAAGTGAAGGACGCCTTGTCGTACCTGCGCATGGCCATCTTCCAAGACGACCTCTCGTTCGAGCGCATAGCGAACGTCCCGAAACGCAACCTCGGACAGCGGCGCATGAAGTTCCTGCGGTCGTACGCGGAGGGAAACAGCGTCTCGCTGTTCCAGGCGCTGCGCGACAACCTGGACAACGCCATCATGAAGGGCACGAAAGCCCGGCAGTTCGTCGAGCTCATCGAACGCTACTCCGTTCAGGCGGAAAAACGCCCCGCATCCGAACTCCTCGCAGACCTGCTCGACAAGAGCGGCTACGAGCAGGCGCTCCGAACGGAAGGAAGCCAGGAGCGACTCGACAACCTCGCCGAGTTGCGCCAGGCGGTCTACGAGTACGAGACCACGTGCGGCGAGGAGGCGACGCCCGACAACTTCCTGGCCCATGTCTCGCAGATGACGAACCTCGACAAGGGCCTCGACGCCGACAAGGTGAAGCTCATGACCATCCACGCGGCGAAGGGCCTCGAGTTCCCCTTCGTGTTCATCTGCGCCATGAACGAAGGAGTGCTCCCCTCCCGCAAGACGAAGACAACCGACGCCATGGAGGAGGAACGCCGTCTCGCGTTCGTCGCCGTCACGCGGGCGCAGCGGGGGCTTTTCCTCACGTGCGCGGACGGCACCGCGCACGACGGCATGCCGCGCTACCCGAGCCGTTTCGTGCTCGACATCGATCCCGACCTCGTGGATTTCGACACGCCCCTCGCCGATTCGCTCGTGAAGGACGCGCGCGCCTACGCCCGCGCGCAGGACCAGCGCCTCGACCAGGCCAACGCGGCGCCCGCGTTCAAGCCGGGCGACCGGATCGTGCACCCCGCGTTCGGCGGCGGCCTTATCGTCGGCATAGACGAGGACCGCAAGGCCTACGAGATCCAGTTCGACGACATGCCGACGACCCGCATGCTCGCGATGAAAGCGGCGCTCTCAGCCGAAGCCTGAGGCTTGGCCTGCAGCCACGCGGACGGGTGCGGCTGCCAAGCTCGGCGCGGCGCGGCCCTGGCACCCGCGCTCCCGAGCGAAGCCGTTCGTAACAACATGGTCTCACCTGCCGACGAAGCGTCATTGCTGTGCGTTTTTGGTTACAATAGATGCGTTTTAACATCCATCACAAGGAGGAAACAATGCCTAGCATTACTCGCGAACAGGTGAAAGTGCCCGTCGACGTCTCGCCCGAGATGCGCGAGACCTACATCGACAACTACATGAAGGCGACGCGCGGAACCGGACGCCTCATGCTGTTCGCATGCGACCAGAAAGTCGAGCACCTCAACAAGGACTTCTACGACGGCGGCGAGGACATCGACATCGCCGACTGCGAGCCCGAGCATCTGTTCAAGATCGCCGACCAGGGCATCTGCGGCGTCATGGCCGGCCAGCGCGGCCTCATCGCCCAATACGCCGCCGACTACCCCGAGATCAACTACCTCGTCAAGATGAACTCGAAGACCAACCTGGTCAAAACGGCCCAGGAAGACCCGTACTCCCCGCTGCTGTACGGGCTCGACGCCGTCCTCGCCATGCGCGATTCGGGCGTCAACATCGTGGGCCTCGGCTACACCATCTACCTCGGCAGCGAGTACGAGGCCACGATGATGGCCGAAGCCGGCGAGCTCATCGCCGAGGCGCATGCGGAAGGCCTGCTCGTCGTGCTGTGGATTTACCCGCGCGGCAAGGCCGTGACAGCCGAGAAGGACCCGGACCTCATCGCGGGCGCAGCCGGCGTCGCGCTCTGCCTGGGCGCCGACTTCGTCAAGGTCAACCCGCCGAAACCCGAAGGCGACGACGAGCGCACGCCCGCCGAGGCGCTCGCGATTGCCTCCAAGGCCTCCGGCCGCACCGGCCTCGTCTGCGCCGGCGGCTCCACGGTCGACGCCGAGACTTTCCTCACGCAGCTCTACGACCAGATTCACGTGGGCGGCGCCTGCGGCAACGCGACCGGCCGCAACATCCACCAGCGTTCGCTCGACGAGGCCGTGCGCCTGACCCGCGCAATCAGCGCGATCACGCTTGCCGACTACTCGACCGCGGATGCGCTGGCCGTCTTCAACGGCGAGAAGGAATTCTCCCTGTAGCCGACGCCTTCGACCGGCATCGCACATCGATTCATGCGAACGGGGGCCTTCGGGCTCCCGTTCCTTTAGGGCCGACGTTCGACAGCTTCCCGCGAACGACGGCAAGATCTAGCGGAACAACGACCAGCAAGCGGTGACACATCTGCCAGAGAACAGGGACATAGCAACGAAACGGCTGATAGATGCGCATGCTGCACACTACGACGTCACAAGTCCCTACGAGTTTTCGGGGCGCGCCTTCGAGGGCTACGCCGAGCACCACGCGGACGCGGGCGGCTACGTCCTGACCGAGCGCGCGAAACTCTGGGACGCCGGGACGCACGACTACGTTTTCTTCGCCTCGTGCGCGCATGCGACCGCGATCCATCTCGCCGGCCTCGTCGAGTTCATGAAGACGGACGCGTTGGAGAAGGTGGTTCCGGAGCAGGGCCACATGACGAGCTACCTCACGCTCATCGTCGTCGCGGACACGGTCGACCGTGACGCCTGCAACCTCGCGCGTCGCGCGCGGTTCAGGAAGAACTTCAAGCTCGGGATGCGGGGCTGGGCAGACCTGCGACTCGCACTCGTCGACCTCGAGCGCGGGGAGACAACCACGAACAACCTGGGAAAACCACTCCATGCGGTGATCGAGCGCATCCTCATGCACTGAAGCCCGGGCGGCAGACGCCTGAACGGTAGTTGCCCGGGCGGTTAGGCACCCAAGCGGCAGACGCCCGGCCAGAACGGCACCCGAGCAGCTGGCGCCCGGGTGTAACTAGAACCAATCCCTGTGGCCGACGACGTAGATCTGGTCGAATTCGGTCTGCGATTTGATCAGGTAGATGATGCCTTCGACGAACGCGATGACGCTGATGACCGCGGCAGCGAGCCCGAACGTCACGACGCCCCCGATGATGGACACGGCGAGCATGATGAACCCCGCCTGGTTGTAGCCCAGGTAGAACTTGTGGATCCCGAACGCGCCCAAGAAGATCGCCAACAGCCCCGCCGCGATATGGTCCTTCTGGTACACGGATTGGGACGCTGTCGCCTGACGTGCGCACCTGTTCGGGTCGACGTTCGAGGGCGGACGATAGTATGCCTGGTCGGGGCTCGCATTCGAAGGCTGCTGGTACGAACCCTGCCAGTACGAGGGCTGCCCGCTCGGCGGGTAATCGTTGCGCGCCTGCCCGCTCGGCGGGTAATCGTAGCGCTGCTGGCCGTTCGGCGGGTAATCGTTGCGCATCTGGTCGTCCATCACGCATCGCCTTTCCCGAGAGCATCCATGATACGTTCGCGGAACACGATCGCCACCACTGCGATGACGGCGACGACGCCCACCACGACCAGCGGCCCGACGATGTCGCCGCTCGCGAAACCGCTCGCGGCGTACGTTGACGCGACGACGCCGGGGATGCGCCCGATCGTGGTCAGCGCTATGAAACGTCCAAGCTTCATGTCCGTCAGCGGGACGATGTAGGTGAATACGTCCTTGGGCATGCCGGGGATGAGGAACAAGATGAACACGATGATGTCGAGCTTGCCTGACTTCTCGAACCTCTTGAACTTGTCGAGATGTTCGGTCGAGACCATCCCCTGCACGAACGGCGCGCCGAGCAGGTGGACGAGCTGGTACACGATTGTGCTCGACAGCGCGCAGCCGGCCAGGATGAGCAGGCTGCCGAAGAACGGCCCGTACATGAGGCCGGCCGCGATCTGAACGACCTCGCCCGGTATGAACGCGACGATGATCTGGAGCAGCTGCATGCCGAGCAGCACGAAGACGCCGGCAGGGCCGGCTTCCTGGACGCGCGTCACCAGCCGCTCGACGCCGCCTTCCGTGAAGACGTCGGCGATATAGGGCCACGCCAGGACGACGATGAACACGACGATGGCGAAAAACGCGATGAGCCCGACGAACTTGAAGATATCGGCCTTGTCGAGCGTATGGCCGAGAATCGTCTTCTGGTCGGCCGCCTTCGTCTGCTCGGATTCGAGCTCGACGGGTTCGTCTTTCCTTACGCTCCCGGCCATCGAACCTACTCGCTTTCGCCCTTAGAGGCTTTCTCGAACTCTTCCTTGAACGCCGAGAACATGCCTTTCGTCTTGCCTATCTGCTTTCCCGCGGCGAACGCGCCCTTGTTGACCGCGTCGCCGGTCATCTCGGCAGCGCGTTTCGCGACGGGCCGGGCCTTCTCCACCTTCTCGGCGGCGACGGCCTTCGCCTTTCCCGCGCCCTTCTTCGCCTTGTCGGTGACGACTGCCGTGGCCTTGCCCGCCTTCTCGGCGACGCCCCCCTCGCTCGCGAGCTCGACCGTGCGGTCGGCCACGAGGATCGCCCCGCGCTCGACCTCGGCGTCTTCCTCTTCCTCGCCGAACTCGCCCATGTGCGACAGCGCCATGCCCTGTCCGCGTCGGAAACCCTTGATGTAGTTGCCGGGAATCTTGAACTTGCCGAGCAGCACGTCGTTCGCGGCACCGTTCTCGGTTTTGACGTGGGAAATCTCGCCTGTCTCGCGATCGAAGGCCACTTCGTCGACATACCCGAGGAAATCGCCTTTCGCCGTCATGATCGGCATGCCGACCCACAGCACGCATTGGTCCCAGTCGACGCCGAGCGCCTTGCACGCGCCCTTGTCGGTGGCCTCGGGGGCCTCGCTCACGACAAGACGGCCTTCCTCGTCGATTTCGAAACCGTTCAAGCTGACGAACAGGTCCTTGCGGTGGAACATGAGCGCGACGTCGGGCCGCTTGATCGTCAGCCCGACGACGCGCTTCTCGGACGGATGGAAGACGAAGCGACGGACCTTGCCGATCTTCTTCAGCTTCTTGCCGCCGACGACCTTGCGCCCCATCAGCTCCTTTGTAGTCACGATCGCCACGTGTCAACAGGCCCTTTCAACGCATGAACATCCAACGGGCGATACGCCCATATCAAATGCATAGTTTCGGGGCATCGACATCGCCCCGAAACGAGTATTCTGCCTTTACCTGAGTAATCGAAGGCGTACGAGACGGCGCCCGAGAATCGGGCGTCGTCAAGAAATCACGGCTCCATTCGAACCGTATCCACCGCTGCGGGCGGGTTATTCGGCTGCGGCAACCGCTTCGACGGTCTCCTCGGCAGCAGCCTTGCCCTCTTCGGCGTTGGCCATCACCTGAGCGGCGATGCGCTGGCGGGCGGCCTCAATCTTCTCGCGCAGCTCGTCGGCATCAGCCGTCGCAGGAGCGGCAGGAGCCGCGCCACCGACGAGGCCCATGCCCTTGTCTTGGACGGTCTTCAGGACGTCCTGGGCAGTGCCGGGCAGGCCAGTACCGAAATCCTTGGCCTCAGATGCGACGGCACCCGCCTTCTCGGTCACAAGGGCGCGCGTTTGCTCGCCGGACTGCGGCGCCAGCAGAAGGGCGGCGGCTGCGCCAGCCACAGCGCCAATCAGGAAAGGTTTTACAGTAGCCATGAAGCCTCCTTATGTCACATGTTCCGATAGCGAAATTATACGCGCCCGAGCCGTCGACGTGGGCGGCTATATTCAGAAGTTTCGCGTTTCGTTGCTGAGGCGTAAGCTTCGGCGCCGCGGCCGACGCCGCGCCGCGGTCAAACCACCTGCGCGGTTACACGTATTTCGACACCATCTCGTCGAGCACCTGCGACAAAGTCAGCCCAGCTGCCTCGACCGCGACGGGGAACAGCGAATGGCTCGTCATGCCTGGCACGATGTCGACCTCGAAGCAGCGCGCGCAGCCGCCGTCCCAGATCATGTCGATGCGGCCCAGGTCGACGACGCTGTAGGCGCGGTAGACCTCGAGCGCGGCGCGTTCGATCTCCGAGCGGATGGCCTGCGCTTCCTCGTCGTTGCTCCAAAGCGAGCCGAGGCGGACCGGGCAGTAGAAGTCGACGAGCTCGTGGTTCAGACGGGCCTCGGTGTCGAAGAACCCGCGACGCGGGACGATCTCGACGGGCGGAAGCGCATACGCGTCCCAACCCGTTCCCAGGATGGAGACGGAAAGTTCGACGCCTTCGATCCACTGCTCGATGTTCACGGCGTCGTCGTAGGACAGGGCGTCGAGGATGGCCTCCCCGAGCTCGTCCTGGTTCTCGACGCGGTGGATTCCGAGGGCGGAACCGCCGTGCGCCGGCTTGACGCAGACGGGGTATCCCCCGGGGATGCGCTTCTCGATCAGGTCGAGCGCCGAAGCCGCACCCATGCTCTTGAACGCATCGCGCGCGATGTAGACGCCCGGAGGCCACGAGGCGATGCCGTCGGTCTCGCCCGAGATCTGGCGGTACTTGATGAGCGACGAGTGCAGCGCGTCCTTGTTCCACGAGCGGTGGCACACGCTTGCCGGCGAGCCGATGAACGGAATCTCGAGGAACTCGAGCAGGCTCTGGATCGTGCCGTCCTCGCCGTGCTTGCCATGGAGCGCGTTGAACACCACGTCCGGACGCTCGCTGCGCAGCGTGGGAACGAGCGACTCGGTCGTGTCGAGCGGCACCGTGCGGTGGCCGGCCTCTTCGAGGGCCGCGCATACGTTCTTGCCGCTGACCAGCGAGAATTCGCGTTCGAACGAATTGCCGCCCATGAGTACTGCAACTTTAGCCATGTTTCCTCCTCGTTTGGTAAAGAGAGCGCGACAAAGGGACGGATGACACGTTTCACCCGTCCCCTTGCATCATTCCTTGATGGCGCCAGCGGCGATGAAGGCGCGGTACAGCTCGAGGCGATCCTCGATGACCTCGGCGAGCCTGCGAATCGCCTCCTGGATGTTCTCGGGAGACTCGTAGCTGAAGTTCAAGCGCATGCTGTTGCGGCCGCGCTTGCCATCGGGGAAGAACGAATCGCCCGGAGCGTAGATGACGCCGTGGTCGAGGGCCTCGGCGAGCATCGAGTTCGCGTCGACGTACTGCGGAAGCGTCACCCATACGAAGAAGCCGCCTTCGGGGCGCGTCCACGTGGCCTCCGCCGGGAAGCACTCCTCGAGCGCGTCGAGCATCGCGCGGCGGCGCTTGTCGTAGGTCTTCACGAACTTCTGCAGCGTGTGCTGCCACGAGGTCTGCGTGAAGTACGCGGCGGCCATCTTCTGGTCGAACATGCTGCCGCACAGGTCGGTGCCCTGTTTGGCCAGGTTGATCTTGCCCGTAACGCCCGACGGGGCCATGATCCAGCCCACGCGCAGGCCGGCGGAGAACATCTTCGAGATGGTGCCGAGGTAGACGACGCTGTCGTCGAGCGCGCGCATGGGAAGGCAGTGCCCGCCCTCGTAGCGCAGACGGCCGTACGGATCGTCCTCGACGATGATGAAGTCGTACTCGTGCGACAGCTCGATGAGGCGCTTGCGCCGCTCGGGCGACATGGTCACGCCACCGGGGTTCTGGAAGTTCGGGATGGTGTAGCAGAACTTCAGCTTCGGGTTGCCCTTGCCGATGCGCTCGAGCTCTTCTTCGAGCTTGTCCATGCACATTCCCTGGTCATCGAAGGGAATCGTGCGGATATCGGGCTCGTAGGCCGAAAACGCCTGCAAGGCGCCCAGGTACGTGGGGCCTTCGGTGATGATGATGTCGCCGGGGTCGCAGAACGTCTTGGCCACCAAGTCGAGCGCCTCCTGGGCGCCCGTCGTGATGATGACGTTCTCGGGCTTGTGCCTGATGCCGAGGTCGCGGACGAGGTCGCAGAACACCTGCGCCGTCTCGGGCAGGCCGTTCGTGCCGCCGTATTGCAGCGTGACGGCCTGATCGTCGATGGCCGCCTTCGCGGCCTTGCGCACGGCGCTTTTCGGGAGCAGCGACACGTCGGGCATGCCGCCCGCCAACGAGATGACGTCCTCGCGCTGAGCTGCGGCGAACAGGAGCCTCACGGCAGAGGGGCGCATCTTGGTGATGCGCGTGGCGACCTTGTCGGTCGCCGTTTCAAATTTTATGTGTGCGTCTTTCATGCTGAGCAGGTTAGCACAGCAGTGTTAAGAAAGCGTGTCGCTTCGGCAAATGCACGAAGTGCATGCAAGTCGTCGCGGAAACTCATCTCGATTCGGGCGATGCCCTGCTCCTCGTCGAGCCACTCGGTCGTCCCGACGAACGTCGCGTCGGCCTCGCGCGCGTCGCGCGTCTGGACGTCGATGGCCAGGTGCTCGAGGATGTGAGGGACAGACGTCGTCTCGACGACCGCGCCGAACACGTCGCCCGTGCCGTTCACGCACGCGTGCGCAAGCAGGTTCGGATACTGGGTCGTGACGAACGCCGCCAGCTTCGGCGAGCTGTAGCGGTGCGCGGGGTCGGGCACCTCGATGTCGAACAGGATGCGGCCCGTGCGCACGGTCACCGTGCGCACGCGTATGGGGTCGTTGCTCGCTTCGGTCGGCATGGCTAGAACTCCTCTTCGTAGTAGCCGCCGTCGTCGTAATAGCCGTCGTCGTAATAGCCGTCGTCGTAGCCGGAGCCGTCGTCGTAGTAGCCCGTGCCGTCGTCGTAGTACGAGCCGTCGCCGTAATCGGTATCGTCGTAGTAGTACGCCGCGCCGTCGTCGGCGGCACCTGCAGCGGCAGCGCCTGCAGCGGCGGCGCCGGCGGCAGCTGCCACCGCGGGGTCGACCCCGGCGTCTGCGGCGACTCCGTCTGCGGCTGCCTGGGAGCCCTCGGCCGTGGTCGTGCCGTCGGTCGTGGTCGCGGTGCCGTCAGCCGATGCGGCCTCGGCGGAAGCGCTCGAAGCCGACGCGTCCGCAGAAGCGGCGCTCGCGCTCTCCCCGGAGTTCGCGGATGCCGAGGAAGCAGAAGCGGACGCAGAGCTGCTCGAACCGCTCGACGTTCCGGCGGCCTGGTCGTAGGACACGCCGATCTCGGGGTCGCGGCTGAACGCTATGACGCCGTCGCCTTCGGGCAGGCGCACTTCCCCGCCGCTACTCGCCTTGGAGAAATCGATGAACGCATGCATGAGGTCTTCGGCCGTCGTATTCGCCGTGGTGTAACCGTCGCCATCCGTGATGGCGAGGTGCTTGCGGTCGTCGGCGAACCAGTAGCGCCCGTGCCCCTCGAGCGGGCCGAACGTGTACTCGATGGTCTTCTCGTTCTCGTTGATGCGGTACTTGTAGGTGACCTCGTCGTTCATATATATGTTGTCGGGGTCGATGCGGATGGTCACGTTCGTGCCGTATATGTACCACGTGCCCTGGATGTCGGCGGCGTCGTCGTAGCGCCCCCAACGGTTGAACGCGAAGAAGCCGATGAGAATCGCGAGGATGAGGAACACGCCCGCGATGATGGCGACATGCCGGTGCTCGCGCGCGAAGCCGGCGATGCCCTGCCCGGCGACCACGAGCTTGCGCGGCCCGTTGAAGAACGCCGCTTCGGAGGCCTCTTCCTCGGAGAGCTCGTCTTCGGCCAGTTCATCGGCCAGGCCGTCGGCGTCGAGCTGCGTCGTTGCGGCGGCCGATTGAGCCGCCGCCGCGGGCTGCGCGTGAGCGCCGCCGAATGCCTTGCGGTCTATGGCGATGCGGCCCGTCTTCGTCAAGCCGTCGTCTTCGTAGTCGGCGGCGTCGTAGTCGTAGTCGTCGTCGTCGGCGTCGTCGTAGTCGTCGGCGGCGTCGTAACCAGCAGCGGCGGCGTCGTCGTAGCCGGCAGCGTCATCGTAGTCGGCAGCGTCATCGGCGCCGTCGGCGGCAACGCCTTCGACAACCGCGCTTCCAACTGCCGCGCCGCCGGTCACGACGCCATCGAAGTCGGCATCGTCAGCAGCCGCGCCGACGTCAGCCGCGGCCTTGTCGGCAACGACCCTGTCGGCGGCAACCTCGTCGGCGGCGAGCCCATCAGCAGCCACGTCACCGGCGACAGCCCCGTCGACGACAGCCTCCTCGACGTCAGCCTCGTCGACGACGGCCTCTTCAGCCTCGGCCGGGGCTTTCTTTCCCGAAACGCCGAACCCGCTCAGAAACGAGGGGCGCTTGCGCTCGGGAGACGCCGTGCGGCGCTTGTGGACATCGGACGCCTTGTAGACGCGCGGAGTCGGTTTCTTCTTGTCAGCGTTGTCTCGTCTAGCCATAGCTCAATTCTGTCGCAATCGGTTACAGGGTCTTTGCCACCCGCTTCGAGGGCTGGTCGGCGCCCTATTCGGGCTCGATGACCTCCATGCCGCCCATGTAGGGGACGAGCACGTCGGGGACCTTGATCGAACCGTCGGCCTGCTGGTAGTTCTCGATGATCGCGGCCATCGTGCGCCCAACCGCCAGGCCCGAGC
>CAMOUE010000055.1 GCA_946626265.1 uncultured Eggerthellaceae bacterium
TCGCACACCACGCCCGAATCGCCCGACCTGCAGCAGACGCTCGCGCGCATGCGCGACGCCGACTGCGACGTCGTGTCGATGGAGGTCTCTTCGCATGCGTTGGACTTGCTGCGCACCTGGCACACGACGTTCGCCGTCACGGCGTTCTCGAACCTGACCCAAGACCACCTGGATTACCATCACACGTTCGAGGCCTACTTCGAGGCGAAAGCGCTGCTGTTCTCGAAAGACTATCCTGCCAAGCGCGTCATCTGCATCGACGACAAGTACGGCAAGGAGCTGCTGCGCCGTTGCTCGGCCGCTGACGACTGGGTCATTACGACCGGCTTCGACACGACGGCCCAAATCCATCCCGTCTCCGTCGACTACGCGCCGACGCACACGTCGGTCGAGCTCGAGGTCCGCGGCCGCCGCGTCGCGTTCGACTACCCGCTCGTCGGGCGCTTCAACGTCGAGAACATCATGTGCGCGTTCGGCATCGGGCTCGCGCTCGGCATCCCCCAGGACACGATCGTCCAGGCGCTCTCCGACGCGCCGCAGGTCCCCGGCCGTCTCGAGCGCGTCAAGGCCCCGGCGGACGGCGGCGTGTCCGTGTTCGTCGACTACGCCCATACGCCCGATGCGCTGCGCAAGGCGGTCGCCTCCATCAAGGCGCTCACGCAAGGGCGCACCATCGTCGTGTTCGGCTGCGGAGGCGACCGCGACGCCACGAAGCGCTCCATCATGGGAAGCGTGGCGCTCGAGGGGGATTATGCAATCGTGACCTCGGACAACCCGCGCACGGAAGAGCCGGGCGCCATCATCGAGGACATCGTGTCGGGCATGGGCGAGGGAAAGGGCCGCTTCGAGGTCGTTCCCGACCGCCGCGAGGCCATCGCGCGTGCCATCGAGGTCGCGCAGCCGGGCGATTCGGTCCTCGTCGCGGGCAAGGGCCACGAAAACTACCAGATCATCGGTTCCGAAGTGCGTCATTTCGACGACCGCGAAGTTGCGGCCGAAGAGCTCGAGCGCCGCTTCGCGTAAGGTCGTTCTATGCATTTGACTATTGAGGAAATCGCCGCGGCGTGCTCGGGCCGGATCGTCCTGCCTGCAGACGCCCCGGCGTCAAGTTGCCGTTCTCGCTTCGTCGAGGGCGTGAGCTGGGACTCGCGCACCGTCGGAAAAGGCTGCATGTACGTAGCGCTTCCAGGCGAGCGGGTCGACGGTCACGATTTCATCGAGGCGGCTGCGAAAGCAGGGGCCGCATGCGCCCTCGTTTCGCGGGAAGTCGACTCGAGCGTTCCGCTCGTCGTGGTCGCGGACACCGCCGCCGCGTTCACGGCATTGTCGGGGCGCTGGCGCGAAAAGCTTGCGGGGACCGTCATCGGGCTCACGGGCTCGGTGGGGAAGACCTCGACGAAGAACCTCGTGCGCGACGTCCTGTCGCATAGCCGCTCTGTCGTCGCCACGCTCGCGAACCAGAACAACGAGCTCGGCGTGCCCAACACGCTGCTCGCGGCCGATGCAGACACCGATGCCGTCGTCGTCGAGATGGGCATGCGCGGCAAAGGGCAGATCGCCGAGCTTTGCCAGATCGCGAAGCCCGATTGGGGCATCGTCACCAATGTCGGCGAAAGCCACATCGAGCTGCTCGGGAGCCGCGACAACATCGCGTGCGCCAAGGCGGAGCTGTTCGAGGCGCTTCCCTGTGGAACGGGCTTGGCGTTCGTGAACGCTTCCGACGATTACGCCGCCTGGATCTGCGATTACGCGAGACTCGACGAACGCGGCGTGACGGCGGTCTTCTACGACGGTTCGGGCGACAGGCATGCCCTGCAAGAGGGAGGGCCCGCCGTCTGGGCAACCGACGTCGTGTTCGACTCCGAGGGAAGGCCCGCGTTCACCCTGAACGCGCATGATGTTCCCGTCGCGTCTGCCGAAGGCGCTCTTTCCGGTCAAATCGCCTGCAAGCTCGAGCTTCGCGGTGCGCACAATGTGACGAACGCATGCGCCGCCGCCGCTGTCGGCTTCGCGAGCGGGATGACGCTCGAACAGGTGCGCGACGCTTTGGCCGCCGCCTTGCCGGAGCAGGGCCGCCAGCAGATCACCCTCACGAAAGAGGGCGTCACCGTGTTCGACGATTCTTACAACGCGAGCCCCGATTCCATGCAGGCGTCGCTCAACACGTTCAAGTCCATGAGCGTCGAGGGCAGGCGGATCGCGGTGCTCGGCGACATGCTCGAACTCGGCGATTTTGCCCGGGAATGCCACGAGCGCGTCGGCGTCATGGCCGCGAACGCGGACCTCGACCGGCTCGTGTGCGTGGGCGAACTGTCCCGCCACATGGCGCGCGCCGCGCGCGAGGCGGGCCTCGACCCCAAGAAGATCTCAACGTGCGACGACGCCGAGCAGGCGCTCGCGCTCATTGCTCCACGACTCGAGTCGGGCGATGCGGTGCTCGCGAAGGCATCGCATTCCATCGGGCTCGATCGCATCGTAAAAGGTTTGGTGGGCTGACATGCTCTCGATTATGTTTTCCAGGTATCCGACGTTCCTCGTGTTCCTGTCGGTGTTCGTAGCCATCGTCATCACGATGATCCTCATGCCGCCGTGGATCAAGTTCCTGAAATCGAGCCACATCGGGCAGAACGTGCGCGACGACGGTCCCGAGACCCATCTGGTAAAACAGGGCACGCCCACGATGGGCGGCCTCATGATGCTCATAGCCGTCGTGGTAACGCTGCTCATCGTCGGCTACTTCACGACCGAGGCGTTCACGCTCACGGCTGCGATCGTGCTCACGGGCGCGCTCGGTTTGTTCGACGACGCCTCGAAGGTCATCCACGAGCGCTCGCTCGGCCTCACGCCGACCGGTAAGCTCATCGGCCAGTTCGCGATCGCGACGGTGTTCATCATCGTGTGCGTGAACTGGCTCGACATCGAGCCGACGGTCTCCATTCCTTTCGTCTGCACGTTGGATTTGGGAGTGCTCACGACCGTTATCCCCATTGCGGGCGGCGTCAGCATCCCATGGTTGTACCTGATCATCATCGACATCCTCCTCGTGGGCATGTGCAATGCGGTTAACCTCACCGACGGCTTGGACGGCTTGGCGGCTGGCACGGTCATGATCGTCATGATCGTGATGGCCGCGATAGCCTACCGCGCCGAGCTGCTCGAGCCTGCCATCCTGTCGGCCGCGCTCGCCGGCACGTGCATCGGCTTTCTGTGGTTCAACGCCTACCCGGCCGACATCTTCATGGGCGACACGGGGTCGCTCGCGCTCGGCATGGGGCTCGGCTGCTTGGCCGTCGTCACGAAAAGCGAGTTCATCGTCATCATCATCGGCTTCCTGTTCGTTGCCGAGGCGCTGTCGGTCATGATCCAGGTCGCCCACTTCAAGCGAACGCGCAAGCGCGTGTTCCTCATGGCCCCGCTCCATCACCATTTCGAGAAGCTCGGCTGGTCCGAGACGAAGGTCGTCATCCGCTTCTGGATCATCTCCGGCGTGTTCGCCGCCATCGGCTTCTCCATCTACTTTGCAAACAGCGTCATTTCGGCGGCGATGTAATGGCTGGCGTCAATGAAGGCGCCGCCATCGGCGCATCGCACGTTTCCGACGCCTCGCGTCCATCCGATGCAGCGTTCCTGCCCAACACGAAATGCGCGCCCGCCCATCTGGGCAACGTGCTCGTGCTCGGTCTGGGCAAGTCGGGCAAGTCCGTCGCGCGCTACTGCGCGGCGCTCGTGGGCACGCGCGTAGACGAGCTGGTCGTGGCGGCCGGCGCGCGCAACGACGACTCGGAAGCGTTCGTCGGCTCCATCGCGGCGCCGCATGTCGCCTGCGCGTTCGGCGACGACGCGCTTGCGGGCCTCGACATGCATTTCGACATCTGCATTGCGAGCCCGGGAATCCCGTACTACCACGAGCTGTACGTGCGCGCCCTCGAACTGTCGGACGAAGTCGTGAGCGAGGTCGAGTTCTCGTGGCGCGAAAGCGCGGCTGACAGCGTCTGGGTGGCGCTGACCGGCACGAACGGAAAGACGACGACGACATCGTGCGCGGCGCACCTGCTGGCCGAGGCCGGCCTTGCCGCTTCCGCCGTCGGAAACATAGGCGACGTGTGCCTCGACGCCGTCGCCGCCGGGAAGACCGGCGTCTACGTTGCCGAGGTGTCGTCGTACCAGCTGTATTCGACGCGCCTGTTCGCAGCCGACGTCGCCGTCATGCTCAACATCACGCCCGACCACCTGCATTGGCACAAGACGCTTGCAGCATACCGCGATGCGAAGTTCAAGCTGCTCGACAACCTTTCGAACCGGGAGCCTCAGCGCGCTCACGCGGTCCTGCCGTCCCGGGGGAGGGCTGTCGCGATCCTCGATGCCACCAACGACGTCGTGCGCGCGAAAGTGCGCGAGATAAAGGCGCTTTCCGACGAGGAGCGCGGCTTCACCTACATACCGATGGGGACGAAGGCGGGCGTCGGCGGCGACATGCGTGCTGCGTGCGGCGCTGCCAACGCGGCGTTCATCGACGCGGAGGGGGCTTTCCACATCGCGTTCGACGGTGTCGAGCACATCGTCGGAAACGTTTCCGATTTGCAGATCAAAGGCGAGCACAATGCGAGCAACGCGCTCGCAGCGGCGGCGGTGGCCGTCGTGCTCGGCGTCTCGGACGACGAGATCGCCTGTGCGCTCGCGTCGTTTGCGCCGCTCGAGCACCGCATCGAGCCGTGCGGGCAGGTCGATGGCATCGAGTGCTACAACGACTCGAAGGCCACGAACGTCGACGCGACCGTGAAGGCCATCGCGTCGTTTCCCGGAAGGCCGCTCGTGGTGCTGCTCGGCGGCGATGACAAGGATACGGACCTGGACGACCTCGTGCGTGCGGCCCACGGACACGCTCGTGCGGTCGTGTGCTTCGGTGCGGGCGGATCTCGTTTCGCCGCGGCGTTCGAGGATGCGTGCGCCGACGCCCCGGAGGGCTTCGCCGTCAAACGGGCCGGGCGCATGGAAGAAGCACTCGATTGCGCGTTGGAGCTGTGCGAATCGGGAGACGTCCTGCTCCTTTCCCCTGCTTGCGCTTCGTTCGACGAGTTCTCGTCGTTCGAGCACCGCGGGCGCGTGTTCAAGCAGCTCGTCGCAGATCGCATCGAGCGTGCAGCTTCGAGGGAGGCCTAGCGTTCCATGGCGTTGAAGGGCCTACATGCGCGCGTCGAGGCGCCCGAGATAATGGGGCCGCGGCTCGTCATGCTGTTGTGCGTGCTCGGGTTGACGCTGCTCGGGTTCGTCATGATCTATTCCGCATCGTCCATCTCGGCGATCTCCGAGAACATCGACTCTGCAAGCTACCTGTTCGACCAGCTGAAATATGCGGTTGTCGGCGTGGTTGCGGCGGCCGTGCTGTGGAAGCTCATCCCGTATCGCGTCTGGGCGGGCCCCGCCGTGTGGGTCGTCTGGGGCGTGGCCGTCGTCTTGCTTATACTGACGGCGGTCATGGGCCTTTCGGCGCTCGGCGCGCAGCGTTGGCTGCGGTTAGGCCCGATCAGCCTCCAGCCTTCCGAGTTCGCTAAGATCGCCATCGTGCTCGTGGCTGCACGCCTGTTTTCCGATTTGCGCATGCATGCCATCGACGTCCGCGCGTTCGTCGTGGGCATTCTCTTGTTCGTCATCGCGCCGACAGGGTTTTTGTTCGCAACGCAGTCCGACCTCGGCACGACCGCCATCATCGCGCTCGGCGTGTTGGGCGTCATGTGGCTCGGCGAGGTGCACTGGCGCATCATCGCTATCGTGATCGCCGGGCTGTTCCTGTTTGCCATCGGCGCCGTGTTCCTGTCGAGTTACCGCGGCGACCGTTTCCTGTACCTCAACCCCTGGAACGACGGCGAGGGCGGTTACGGGCGCGGCTACCAGATCATCCACTCGTACTACGCGTTCGCGCAAGGCGGCATCTTCGGGGTGGGCCTCGGCAATTCGCGCGAGAAGTACCTCTACCTGCCCGAATCCGAGACGGACTTCATCTTCGCCATCATCGGCGAGGAGCTCGGCCTCATCGGCGCGCTGCTCGTCATCGTCGTGTTCTTGCTCGTCTTGTGGGCGGGGATGCGAATCGCGCGTTCCGCGTACGACGATTTCGGCTGCATGGTCGCCGGCGCTCTCACGATCATGCTCGTTTTCCAGGCGTTTCTGAATATCGGCTGCGCCATCGGGCTGTTCCCGACGACGGGCAAGCCGTTGCCCTTCATCTCGTCGGGCGGTTCGTCGCTCATCGCCTCGTTCATGATGGTGGGCATCGTGCTGGCTGTTTCCGACGGCGCAAGCGGCAAGAGCATTTACGAGAAACGGCGCGATGAGCTGCGCGTGGTGCGCGGCGGCAACGGTGGGAGGTAAGATCGATGCGCGTAGTCCTTTCCGGCGGCGGCACGGCCGGCCATATCAACCCCGCTATCGCAACGGCGGAAGTCCTCATGGAACGTGGCGTTGACGTGCGCTTCGCGGGCCGTCCCGTCGGGCGCGAGTCCGAGTGGGTGAAGGCGGCCGGCATACCTTTCAAGGCGTTCGATGCCGAAGGCTTCCATCGCGGCCACGTTTCGACTTTGATAAAGGGCATAGCCATCGACTCGAAGAGCACGGGGCTCGCCAAGCAATGGTTCAAGGAGATACAGCCCGATGTCGTCGTCGGCTTCGGCGGATACGTGTCGATTCCGGTTGGGCGCGCCGCCACGAAGATGGGCATCCCGCTGGTGGTGCACGAGCAGAACTCGGTCATGGGCTGGACGAACAAGTATCTGGCATCGAAGGCCGATGCCGTGTGCCTCACGTACAAGCTGGCCGACTCGCCGTTGAAGGACGAGTCGAAAGTGCATCTCATCGGCTGCCCCGTCCGCGCGGCGGTCTACTCGAAGACGCGCGAAGAGGGTAGGGCCCTGCTCGGCATACCCGAAGATGAGCGCATGCTGCTCGTCACGGGGGGCAGCCTTGGCGCATTGCATTTGAACAAGGCGCTGTGCGCGATGAAGGAAAGGCTGCTTTCTTACGGTGACCTGCACATAGTGCACGTTACGGGTTCGCGTGACTACGAGATGATCAAGGAGACGCTTGCGCTCACGCCCGAAGAGGAGCGCCGTTGGCACATCGTGGAGTACACGAACGAGATGCCCTCGTGCATGGCTGCCGCCGATGCCATCGTGTCGCGCGCCGGCGCGTCGTCGCTTGCGGAAATATCCGCCCGGGCGCTGCCTGCGATTCTCGTGCCGTTCCCCGCGGCGACGGCGAACCATCAGGAGACGAACGCCCGCGCATATGCCGATGCGGGTTGCGCGCGCATGATGCTCGATGCCGACGTCGATTCGCCTGCGTTCGCAGACCTCGTGTGCGAACTGGTCGAGGACGCCGACCTGCGTGCGCGGATGACGGCGGCTGCGCGGGCCCAGAAGACCGCGAACGCCGCCGAGGCGCTTGCGGACATCGTCATGGGGGCTGCCCGGAAGTAACGTCTGTCTCCATGGCGTTCGTGTAAGCAGCTTTAGCATTCTTCGTGCCTATCGGTATGGGACGCGTGCGCACACTCTATAATCAAGGGACCGCGAGAGATTGGAATCTTGATGAGCGTAGACAACATTTCATCAGTTCATTTCATAGGAATCGGCGGAGTCGGCATGAGCGGCATCGCCCGTGTGGCGCATGACCAGGGCATAGTCGTGACCGGCTCCGATATGAAGGAGAGCCGCTACACGAAGCAGCTCAAGGAGGCCGGCATAAAGGTCGCCATCGGCGCGCATTCCGGCGAGAACATCCCGGGAACGGGCGTCGAGGACGGTCCCGACGTCGTCGTCGTCACGACCGCCGTGCTCGACAACAACCCCGAGCTCATCGCTGCGAAAGAGCGCGGGCTCACCATCTGGCACCGCGCGCAGATGCTCGCGCGCCTCGGCATCGGGCTCGACACCGTGGCCGTCGCGGGGACCCATGGCAAGACCACGACCTCGTCCATGGTCGCAAGCGCCATGAACACCATGGGCGTAGACTCCACGTTCCTCATCGGCGGAATCGTGCGCGCGTACGGCAGCAACGCCCATTCGGGGACAAGCCGCTACTACGTCGTCGAGGCGGACGAGTCGGACAAGTCGTTCCGCTACCTTTCACCGGCGGCCGTCCTCGTCACCAACATCGAGGCCGACCACCTCGACCATTACCGCGATCTCGACGAGATCCACGAGAAGTTCGCCGCGTTCATCGCGTCGACGGCCGAAGACGGCCCCGTCGTCGTGTGCGGCGAGGACGACAACCTCGTCGCCGTCGCGAAATCCGCCGGCCGTCCCTTCCTCACCTACGGGTTCGGCGATGAGTGCGACATCCAGATCGTGAGCTACGAGCCGCATGGCGTGAGCAGCGATTTCGCCGTGCGCCTGCCCTCGGGCGAGGTCGTGGAGTCCTGCGTTCCGCAGAACCCGGGACGTCACAACGTGCTCAACGCAGCAGGTGCCATCGGCCTCATCGATGCGCTCGGCCTGTCCGCGCGCGATGCGGCAGAGGCCATGCGCTCGTTCGGCGGGGTGAAGCGCCGCTTCGACCTGGTCGGCGAAGCTGACGGCGTCACCGTCGTCGACGACTACGCACACCATCCTACCGAGATCGCCGCCACGATCGAGGCTGCGAGCCAGCTCGGATTCAACAAGGTCCACGTGCTGTTCCAGCCCCATCGCTACTCGCGTGCGAGCTTGTTCACCGAAGTGCTGCACGACGAGTTCGGCGCGGCGTTCGACAAGGCTGACACCATCACGTTCATGGACGTGTTCTCCGCAGGCGAGGCGCCCGTTCCCGGCGTGTCGGGAAAGACGTTCCTCAACGTCGTGCTCGAGCACGACGGCCACCCGGTCGCGCATTACGTGCCGCGCCGAATCGATGTTGTGCCGCATATGGTCCAACTTGCGCAATCCGGCGACCTCGTTATCACCATGGGTGCGGGCGACGTCACTGCAGTGGGCGGCGAACTCGTTGACGAGCTGCGGAAACGGGAAGGTTAAATGGTCGAACGCAGCAACAGGAGACAACGCGCAGCCGGCAATCGGACCGATGCGTCCCAGCCGAGGCGGTCGCGCCATGCCCGGACTCAGGTAGGGAAGGCAGGCGCCCGCACGACCGCACAGGCCGGGTCCCGCACGCGCGCTACTGAATCGCGTCCGTCGAGGAAGGCGAAGCAGCGTCCTACCGTGGAGGCGAAGCGGCGTCCGACCGTGGAGGCGAAGGCGGGCAAGGCGTCGCGTACGCGCGGCGCATCGGCCGAGGCCTCCAAGCGTAAAGCCCGCGGCGCCAAGAAGGGCGCGACCGGGCAAGGCCGGACGAAGCGCCAGTCTGCCGTCGTGTCGAAGGAAAGCACGGGGGGCTATCAGGCTATCGCCGGCGGGCGCATGAAGAGCCTGCCTGCAGGGGGAGCAGCTGCGCCCGATGGGCAGGCCGCGTCCCCGTCCGCATCCCAGGTCGCCGCGCAGTCGGCCGCCGACGAGCAGGCATCCAGGAGCATCGGGGAGATCAAGCGCGAAGAACGTTCGGCACGCATGCGCGAATCGTCGAAGCGCCATGTGTTTCGCCTGATGATAGTGCTTGGCGTCGTGGTGGCGCTCATAGCGGGGTGGGGTGCGCTCTACAACTCGCCGGCGTTTTCCATCACGAGCGTCGACGTCGAGGGCGTCGAGCATCTCACCACTGAGGAGATGACCCAGCTCGCCAACGTCCCCGCCGACACCACGCTTCTGCGCGTCGACACCGAGACCATCAAGAACCGCATCATGCAGAACGCATGGGTGCAAGACGTCCGCATCAACCGGCTCTTTCCCGAGACGCTGCAGATCGTCGTCACGGAACGCCAGGTCACGGCCATCGTTGAAATGCCCAACCGCTCGGGCAGCTCGGTGAAGTCGTGGGCCATCGCCGAAGACCATATGTGGCTCATGCCCATTCCCGACGCGAACTCCGAGGCCGCCAAGACGACGAGTGCGAAGGTGTACGAAGACGCCGAGCGGGCGCTTCACATCACGGACGTCCCCTACGGCACGCAAGCCGAGATCGGGACGGTGTGCACGGACGGCAACGTGAACAACGCGCTCGACATCCTGGCGGGCATGACGACGGACCTGAAGGATCACGTCGTCCAAGTTTCCGCCGGCAGCACCGCCGAAACGACCCTCATGCTCGACAGCGGCGTGGAAATCGCGTTCGGCAAGGCGGAGAACATCCGCGACAAGGAACGCGTCATCATGAAGATACTCGAGGAGAATCCCGACGGCGTCGCGTACATCAACGTGCGCATCGTCGAAACGCCCACGTGGCGTGCAATCTAAGTTCGGGCGACTTCGTGCCGTAATGTGGCCCGCTTCCGAGGCTATTTGTGAATCTCGCAGGTCAATTGCCCTCGGATTTGTTGCATTCCCTACCTCATCGTGTAAAATTTCGAACTAGTTATATGCACTGTACAAATAAATGCAGTTTAAATGGGAACCGGTAAGGGGAATCACATGCCTATCAATCTTGCATCCGAGCATTTGGCCGTCATCAAGGTCGTCGGCGTTGGCGGCGGCGGCACGAATGCGGTCAACCGTATGGTCGAGGCGGGCGTGCAGGGCGTCGAGTTCATCGCCGTGAACACGGACCGTCAGGCGCTGCTCATGTCCGACGCCGACAAGACGATCCACATCGGTGAGGACCTCACCCGCGGGCTCGGTGCCGGCGCGAACCCCGAAGTCGGTGCCCAGGCTGCCGAAGAGAGCCGCGACGAGATCCGCGAGGCGCTCGCCGAAGCCGACATGGTCTTCGTGACGGCTGGCGAGGGCGGCGGCACGGGCACGGGCGCAGCTCCCGTCATCGCCCAGATCGCTCGCGAGGAAATCGGCGCTCTGACGGTCGGCATCGTCACGAAGCCGTTCTCGTTCGAGGGCCGCACGCGTCGCAACCAGGCCGACCAGGGCGTCGAGCTGCTTTCGCAGAAAGTCGACACCCTCATCGTCATCCCCAACGACCGCTTGCTCGAGGTCGTCGACAAGAAGACGAGCATGCTCGACGCGTTCCGCATCGCCGACGATACGCTGCGTCAGGGCATCCAGGGCGTCACCGACCTCATCACCATCCCCGGTCTCATCAACCTCGACTTCGCCGACATCCGCACCGTCATGAAGGATGCGGGCACGGCCATGATGGGCATCGGTCTCGCCAACGGCGAGAACCGCGCCCTCGAGGCTGCGCAGCAGGCGACGAACTCCAGCCTGCTCGAGGCCACCATCTCCGGTGCGTCGCGCGTCCTGTTCTCCATCGCCGGCGGTCCCGACCTCACGCTCACCGAGGTCGATGCGGCGGCCCGCACCGTCGAGGCGTGTGCGGACGAGAACGCCAACATCATCTACGGCCAGATCGTCGACGAGTCCATGGGCGACA
>CAMOUE010000056.1 GCA_946626265.1 uncultured Eggerthellaceae bacterium
CGGGGTTGACCGACATGTTGGGCTGCTTGCCCGTCATGGTCTTGACGAGCTCCTGGACCGCAGGCATGCGGGTGGAACCGCCGACGAGAATGACCTCGTCGATCTGGCTCGCCGTGTAGCCGGCGTCGGACAGCGCCTGCTCGACGGGCTTGCGGCAACGGTCGAGCAGGTCCTTGGTGATGCGCTCGAATTCTGCACGCGTGAGCGTGTAGTCGAGATGCTTCGGGCCGGAAGCGTCAGCCGTGATGAACGGCAGGTTGATGTTCGCCTGGGTCGTGGAGGACAGCTCCATCTTCGCCTTCTCGGCAGCTTCCTTCAGGCGCTGCAGGGCCATCTTGTCGGCGCGCAGGTCGATGCCGTTGTCGGCCTTGAACTTGTCGGCCAGCCAGTTGATGACGCGCTGGTCCCAGTCGTCACCGCCCAGGTGGTTGTCGCCGGCGGTCGACGCGACCTCGAAGACGCCGTCGCCGAGCTCGAGGATGGACACGTCGAACGTGCCGCCGCCGAGGTCGAACACGAGGATCTTCTCGTCCTTGTTCGTCTTGTCGAGACCGTATGCAAGAGCGGCTGCCGTCGGCTCGTTGATGATGCGCAGGACCTCGAGGCCGGCGATCTTGCCGGCGTCCTTGGTGGCCTGGCGCTGCGCGTCGTTGAAGTACGCGGGCACCGTGATGACGGCCTGCGTGACGGTCTGGCCGAGCTGCTTCTCGGCGTCGGTCTTCATCTTCTGGAGGACCATCGCCGAAATCTCCTCGGGCGTGTACTCCTTGCCGTCGATGTTGACGACCGCACGGCCGTCCTTGCCCGCCTCGACCTTGTACGAGATCGTCTTGCGCTCTTCTGCGGTCTCGTTGAAGGAGCGGCCGATGAAGCGCTTGACGGAGCTCACCGTGTTCTCGGGGTTAGTGACGGCCTGGTTCTTGGCCGCCTTACCGACGACGCGCTCGCCGTCCTTGCGGAAGCCCTCGACGGAAGGCGTTGTGCGATCGCCTTCGGCGTTGACGAGGATTTCGGGCTCCGAGCCCTCCATAACCGCCATCGCCGAATTGGTAGTGCCCAAGTCGATGCCTAGAATCTTCGCCATGATGTGTACCTCTCATCCCTTCGGAATTGTTACCTTATATATAGTGTTGCGTTGCTCGCTGAAATCTATCTGAATGCATACGAGCTTATCTTCAACGCTGCTAACTATAAAATCTAAGTCGTGCTGTGTCAAGTTTTCTATCACAGCTCGTCACAATTCCGTTACTTCTACGATGCGGAGGGACGGGTGCAACGTGTCATTGCCCGCAAGAGCGCCTGCGCTCGGGCGATGACACGTTGCACCCGTCCCTCCGCATCATAAAAAGAGCCCGCTCGAAAGCGGGCTCCGAACAGCTCTGTTCGCTTCGGTTAGTCTTCGGCGATCTCCGTGATGGCGCCCATGGGGCACTCCTCGAGGCATTCGCCGCACGCGATGCAGGCATCCTCGTTCACGACCTCGGCAACGCCGCCAGGAACCTCCAGGACCTCCTGCGGGCAAGCGTCGACGCAGATGCCGCAGCCGATGCATTCGTCAGCATCAATGATAGGATGTGCCATAGTTAGCTCCTCTTCTCGCTTGAATCAGCGGTACATTCCCCGAAACTCTCTTTGCGCAAGATACCATTACTCACCGTATTTGCAAGTACTTTTTGTTTTTATTCGGCTAGGGCGTTTAGCAGATGCGGGGAAGCTGCTCGCCTACGAGCATGTCGAGGATGCGACGGCCCCCGAACGCGTTGCGCACGTAGACCTTCGCGCCGCGGTCGGCGCGCATGTCCGCAACCTCGCCGATGATCGCCGCGTCAGCACCGTACTTGTTGGCCTTCATCGCGGCGAGCGCGGCCTCCGCCGCCTCCGGCGCGACGACGCACACCATCTTTCCCTCGTTCGCAACCTGGAACACGTCGTAGCCGAGCATGTCGCACGCGCCGCGCACGGCATCGCGCACGGGAACCGCGTCCTCGTCGACGAGGATGTCGACCTGGGATTGGTCGGCCAGCTCGTTGAGCGTCGACGCCAAACCGCCGCGCGTGGGGTCGCGGAAGCACCGGACTGCACCCGGCGCCGCATCGAGCACATCGGCGATCAGGTGGTTCAACGGCGCGGCGTCGCTTTTCACGTCGGCGGAAAACGACAGCGACTCGCGGCAGCTCATGATGGTGATGCCGTGGTCGCCGAGCGTGCCGCTCACGAGCACCGCATCGCCCGGCTTGCAGTTCGCGCCGCTCAAATCGACCCCCGCCGGAACGACGCCGATGCCGCTCGTGTTGATGAACACGCCGTCGCCGTGGCCCTTGTTCACGACCTTGGTGTCGCCCGTCACGAGGGCGACGCCCGCCTCGGCGGCGACTTCCGCCATGCTCTGGCAGATCCGCTTGAGGTCGGCAATCGGATACCCTTCCTCGAGGATGAAGCCGCAGCTTAGGTACAGCGGCTTCGCACCGCTCGTGGCGATGTCGTTCACCGTGCCGCATATGGCGAGGTGGCCAATGTCTCCCCCCGGAAAGAAATGCGGGGTGACGACGAAGCTGTCCGTCGAAAACGCCAGGCGGGCGCCTTCGGGCACCTCGGGCAGGACCGCCGCGTCGTCGCCGCGCCGCAGCTCGTCGCCCGCATACGCCTCGAAGAACACCTCGTCGATGATCCGCCTCATCATCGTGCCGCCGCTACCGTGGCCGAGTAGGACCTTTTCTTCCACGTTCCCCTCCTGCTGGCTATATCATCTGACCCGTCGTGGTGATGACGAGCCCGCCGTTCTTCACGCCCTTCGTTCCGAGAATCGTGTCGGAAATGTTGCGCACGTCAGTCGATTCCCCTTTGAGGATTATGACTTCGAGGCAGTTGTCCTCGTCGAGATGCACGTGGGTCGTCGACACGACGTTTCTGAAATGGGCATGCTGGATGTGATGCAGTTTCTCCGGAACGTCGTGGGCGTGATGGTTGTATACGATCGTGAGCGTGCCCATCACCTCGATGCCGGGCTCTTCGGCCTCCTCGGCGATAAGCGCCTCGCGCACGAGGTCGCGCACGACCTCGCTCCTGTTCTTGGCCAGCCCACGCCGTGCCACGTACCCGTCGAAGCGCATGAGCAGCGCTTCGGGCATGGCGACGGAGAATCGGGCGAGCTCCCCGCCTTCCAGATTCATGTTCGCCACAGCTCCCTTAAACGAGGCTGACAGTCACGCCGGGCGCCGCCGCGGCGTCGTCCTCGAGCGCGTCCTTGGCGTCGGCTATGAGGGCGCGGGCCTCGTCGAGCAGCTCCTGGACGGCGTGGAGCTTGTCGTCCGTAGCCGAAAAGCCCGCGTCTCCCGCCTGGTGCGCCAGGTTGTGAACCCACCTGCGCTCAAGCTTGATATGGTCGTCGATCTGGTCGATCATCTGCTCGAACTGTCCCGTGTTGATTCCGTTAGTGCACATTTGCTTGCCTCCTTGACGCCCCGCGGCGCCGTATCGCATCTCGGCGGCAGCGATGTCGCCGCGCCTTTTCTCTTGGTATCATATGTCCGTTATACGAGTGACGTTTCCGTTTCGCAAGGGTCAGTGTGAAAAAAATGTCCAAGAGTAATATATACGGTGCGGGAGCGGCAAGCGTGCTGGAGCTCTTCGCCGACTACGTCGAAGGCGACGTGGGCCAGCCGGCCCTCGTGCTCTCGGCGCGACGCCCGAGCGAAACGTCCCTCAACGCCATCGACAAGTCGCTCTCCGCGTTCGGCTACGGCGCCGACGCGTTCGTCCAGGCGACGACGCTCCCCCTCGACCGCGCCGCCGAGGGCGGCGACATACCGCTCGACGCGCAGGCGCTGTTCCTGCTCGTCGAGGCAGTCGACCCCCTCATGATCATCTGCACCGACGGCGAGGCCGCAGAGGCACTCGGCGCGGCTTACCGCGCCGACCTGCAGGCGGACTCGGCCACGCGCGTATTCGGCAGGCCGGCCGTCCTGTTCTCGAAACTCGACTCGCTCATGGACTCGGACGCAGGCAAGCAACGGGCCTGGAAGCTCCTGAAGTCCCTCCCGCGACGATAGCGCCGCCCGAGCGCTCCAGCGCCCGGCGCGGATGCCGGCGGCGTCCAGCGCCGGCTCAGACGGCACCGCCTACTTGATATGGCCGAGGAAGTCCTTCGTCCGATCGTGCTTCGGATGGTCGAACACCTCGCTCGGCGACCCCTCTTCCACGATGACGCCGCCCTCCATGAAGATGACCCTGTCCGCGACCTCGCGGGCAAACCCCATCTCGTGCGTCACGACCACCATCGTCATGCCCGCCTCCGCGAGGCTTCGCATGACGTCCAGGACGCCGCGCACCAGCTCGGGATCGAGCGCAGAGGTCGCCTCGTCGAACAGCATGACGTGGGGGTCCATCGCCAGGGCGCGCGCGATGGCCACGCGCTGCTGCTGGCCGCCCGACAGCTGCGCCGGCAAGAACTCGGCCCGATCGGCCAACCCGACGCGGTCGAGCTGCTCGAGCGCGATCCGCTCGGCCTCCTCCGCGGAGCGCTTGAGCACCTTCCTCTGGGCCAGCATGACGTTCTTCTTGGCGCTGAGGTGGGGGAACAGGTTGAACTGCTGGAACACCATCCCGACGCGTTCGCGCAGCTTGTCGACGTTGGTGTTGGAGCCGGTGATTTCCTCGCCCTCGATGTAGATGTGCCCGCCCGTCGGTTTCTCGAGCAGGTTGATGCAGCGCAGCATCGTCGACTTCCCCGATCCGGAGGGACCGAGGACGACGACGACCTCACCGCGCTTGACGTCTACGTTCACGTCCCGCAGCACCTGGGTATCGCCGAACGACTTGGAAAGATGCTGGATGCTCACCATCACGTCGTCTACGGTCTCGTTCTTATTGGCTTTCTCGGGCTCGGCCACAACGTCTCCTTCCGCGGTTTTTGCATCTGTCCATTCTAATATAATGACCGCGAAGGGGCTCGCTACGACGCCCGGCAACGCGCAACCTCACGCGAAAGGAACGAAACATGGCCGATTTCACGACACGAACGGAGCGGATCGTCGGCCCGGACGGTGTCGAGCGGCTCGGCAACGCCCATGTTCTGGTAATCGGGTGCGGCGGCGTCGGGTCGAGCTGCGCCGAAGCACTCGCGCGCGGCGGCATCGGGCACCTCGGGCTCGTCGACCGCGACGAGGTCGAGACGAGCAACATAAACCGCCAGGCCATCGCCTTTCGCTCCACGGTCGGGAAAAGGAAAGTCGACGCCATGGCGTCGATGATCCGCGACATAAACCCGGACTGCAAGATCGACATGCACGATTTGTTCCTGAAAGCCGAGGACATCCCGGACTTCTTCGAGCGATACCGTTGCGAATCGAGCCCGAGCGGATGGAGCGTCGACTGGGTCGTCGATGCCGTGGACACGATTTCGACGAAGCTCGCGTTAGCGGAGTTCGCCGACAAGACAGGCCTGCCCCTCGTGAGCAGCATGGGCGGCGGCAACAAGCTGAACCCCGAATACTTCACGTTCGCCGACATCTACGAAACCGTGAACTGCCCCTTATGCCGCATCATGCGCAAGGAGGCACGCAAGCGCGGCATAGCGAAGCTGCACGTGCTCTACTCGAAAGAGCATCCCGCGCCCACCGAGACGGAACCCGGTTCCGAGCGGCGCGACCGCTCCGACCTTGGCACCATGAGCTACATCCCGCCGATAATGGGCCAGATGATCGCCGGCTGGGTGATCAGGCAGGTGCTGCAGCTCGATGACGGCGGGTGCGCCTGATGGCGGGCGCCCGCGAAACCGAGATCGCGCAAGCGGGGGCACGACGCCCCCTGCATGACGCCCACGTCCACCTCGACTACATGGCCGACGGCGCAGCCGTCGCCGCGCAGGCGGCCGAAGAGGGCTTCCTCCTGTTCTCCAACACCGTGACGCCGGACGGGTACGAAGCGGCCCGAGACGAGCTCGGCCCGTTCCCCAACGTCCGCGTCGGCCTGGGGTTGCACCCGTGGCACATAGGCCCTGCGGAAACCCTCGACCGCCCCATCGAACGGTTCGCCTGCCTGGTAAGCGAGACCCGCTTCGTAGGAGAGGTCGGACTCGATTTCGGAAAGCGGCACGAGGCTGCGGCAGATGCCCAGATGCGGGCGTTTCGGGCGGTTGCAGGCGCATGCGCCGCACACGGCGGCAAAGTCATCTCGGTCCATGCCGTCAAGTCGGCGAAGCACGTGCTCGACATCCTCGAGGAATCGGGCGCACTCGACACGTGCACCTGCATCCTTCATTGGTACAGCGGCCCGAGCGACGAGCTCGCGCGGGCCATCGCCCTCGGCTGCCGCTTCTCGGTCGGCCCCCGGATGCTCGCCACGAAGCGCGGGCGCGAATACGCGAAGGCGATTCCCGCGGCCCAGATGCTATTCGAGACCGACGCGCCTCCCGCCTACGGCGAGGCGTACACGTTCGCCGAGCTCAAAGGAGAACTGGACGCGGCCGCCTCCTCCATTGCCGCCATCAAGGGGCCGGCGGCACTCGACCTGATCGAAGAAGCGGCAAGGGCGCTCTTCCTGCAATGAGGGGCAGGAAGAGCGCCCCGCCCGCCGATTAGAAGCACGACTCGTATATCGCCCGCGCATCGTCCATGTCGAGCGTCTTGAACGCGCCGAACGTTTTCCCCTTGTTCTTTTCCAACGTCGCGAGCATGGGATCGACGTCGTCGGGCGTGAGCCCGAAGTCGGCCAGGGTCGCAGGCATGCCCGAATCGCGGAAGAACGCCTGCAGCTCGTCGATTGCCGTGGTGACGGCATCCTCGACCGCCTCTTCGCGTGGGGCGAATTCGTCGTCGACCGGCTCGATTCCGAAAACCGCTTCCGCGAAATCGAGGAAGCGCTGCGGGTCCTCGCGCCATACGTAGCGCATCCACGCGGGCATGACGACGGCCAACCCCGCACCGTGCGTCACCTCGGGATGATGGGCCGACACCTCGTGCTCGAGCCCGTGGCTCTCCCAGCCGCCGGCGCGCGTCGCCGGGTTGAGCGAGCGCCCGCATCCCGCGACGTCGTTATGCGCGAGCATGCCCGCCCACATGATCGTGGCGCGCGCATCGTAGTCCTCGGGGTTCTCGAGAACCCGGGGCGTCGCCTCCATGAGCGCGTTCACGAGGCCCGTCGCTATGTTGTCCGTCACGGGCACCGCGCCCACGCCGCTGAAGTAGCGCTCGCAGATGTGCGCGATCATGTCCGTCACGCCGGCGACGGTCTGGTACGCGGGCAGCGTGAACGTGAGCTCGGGATCCATGACGGCCAAGCGGGGCCTGAACACGTCCCCGCTCGTCCCTACCTTGCGGTTCTCCGCATCGTTGCTGATGACGCATGAGCCCGAACCTTCCGAGCCGGCTGCGGGAATCGTGAGCACGACCGCTATGGGAAGGCACCCGCCGATCGCGGCGCGTTTGTCGAAGATGTCCCATACATCACCGTCGTACGGCACGCCGAACGCGGTGGCCTTCGCGGCGTCGATGACGCTGCCGCCGCCCACCGCCAGCACGCCGTCGACTTGCTCGGCGCGGGCGAGCGCGATCGCCTCGCGCACCCATTCGACTTCGGGATTCGGACGCACGCCGCCCTTTTCCACGTACGAAACGCCCGCAGCCTCGAGCGATTCCCTCACCCGTGCGAGCACTCCGCTGCGCACGACGGAACCCTGACCGTATGCGAGAAGGACCTTCGAGAAACCGCAGCTCTTCAACTCGGCCCCGGTGCGGTCGACGTAACCGCGCCCGAACACGAACTTGGTGGGCGAATAGAAAGTGAAATCGTTCACGACTGCTCCTTTCGTCGATTGTTCTCGTCTATTATAAAGCGACGTCAAAGCAAAGGAGTTACCACATGACCAACAAGAGCCTGGCCAAGCGGCCCGAGGACACCTGCGTGCTCGTGACGGGCGGCGCCGGCTTCATCGGGAGCCACACGTGCGTCGAGCTGCTCGCGGAGGGCTACCGCGTGATCGTGCTCGACGACCTGTCCAACTCGTCCAAGGAGGCCGTGCGCCGCGTGCGGCGCATCGCGGGCGCCGGCGGGGAGCGCTGCGCGTTCGTCGAGGGCTCGATCCTCGACCGCGACCTGCTCGGGCGCGTGTTCGCCGAGAACGACGTCGACGCCATCATCCACTTCGCCGGTTTCAAGGCGGTCGGCGAGAGCGTCGAGAAGCCCCTCGAGTACTACTGGAACAACGTCGCCGGCACGCTCGTGCTCTGCGACGTCGCGCGCGCCCACGGCGTGAAGAACGTCGTGTTCTCGTCGAGCGCGACCGTCTACGGCGAGCCCGAGTTCGTGCCCATAACCGAGGACTGCCCCAAGCACGCCCCCACGAACCCCTACGGCCAGACGAAGTCCATGCTCGAGCAGGTGCTCTCGGACCTCTACGCCGGCGACGGGGAGTGGAACGTCGTGCTGCTGCGCTACTTCAACCCCATCGGCGCGCACCCCTCCGGGCTGATCGGCGAGGACCCGAAGGGCATCCCCAACAACCTCGTGCCCTACGTGGCGCAGGTCGCCGTCGGCAAGCTCGCGGCCGTGGGCGTGTTCGGCGACGACTACCCGACGCCGGACGGCACGGGCGTGCGCGACTACATCCACGTCGTCGACCTCGCGCGCGGCCACGTCGCTGCGCTGCGCTGGATGGGCGGCAAGGTCGGGACGGGCGAGCCGCGCGGACTGGGGTCGGTGGCCGGCGAGCCCGCGCCCGACGGGACCCGGCGCGGCGTGGGGATCTTCAACCTGGGGACGGGGCGCGGGTCGAGCGTGCTCGAGGTCATCGCGGCGTTCTCGCGCGCGTGCGGCCGCGAGCTGCCCTACGTGATCAAGCCCCGGCGCGCCGGCGACATCGCCGTCAACTACGCGGCCTGCGACAAGGCCCGCGACGAGCTCGGGTGGGTCGCCGAGTACGACCTCGACCGCATGTGCGAGGACAGCTGGCGCTGGCAGTCGATGAACCCGGACGGGTACGCGAGCTAAAACCGCATCATAACCACGCGCGGACCAGGGCATGCCGCAAGGGCGCCCTGGTCCGCGTGCTGTCTATGGCTTGATTTCGCGGATACTACATGTCGCCGGCATCGCCGCCGCCCATGTCGCCCATGTCGACCATGTCGCCGCCGCCCATGTCGCCGCCGAGGCCTCCGCCGCCCATGTCGCCCGCGCCTGCGCCGTCGTCAACCACAACGGCGGCGTCGCCTCCATCCGAGTCGTCGTAGTACACTTCGCCGTAATACGTATCGTCGTAATCCGTCTCCTCGTAGTAATAGGTGTTGCTGACCGTCCCCTCGTCGACTATCGCGGGCGCCGATTCGCTTCCGGTGCCGCCGCCAGCCGCCGCAATGTCGCTGTCGATGCTGGCAGCGCCCACGGTGCTGATGTCGCCGCCCTCGAGGAACACGCGCGCCATCTCCGACACTCCCGCAGTATCGGCGACGACATAGGAGACGCCGTCGATCGTGGAAGGCGCAGAGGGAATGTTCGCGGAGTAGAACGTCAGCGGGTAATCGTGGTTGTGCCTAATCTGGTCGGCCAGCGAGAATATGAAATCGAAATCCATGGCCGAGTCGGTCGTGAGGAACTTCGTCGACGCCTGAATGATGCCGGCCAGCTCGGTCGCCGGCGTCTCGAGGCCCTTGTGGATAATCGCGTCGATGACCTTTCGCTGGTTCTTCTGGCGCGAATAGTCGCCGTCGACATAGGCGCGGCTGCGCGCGAACGTCAGCGCCGCCTCGCCATCGAGATGCTGCTCGCCCTCCTCGATGACGACCGGGCCGGCGTTGGGGTCGTCGATGCGCTCGTCGACGGTCACGTCGATCCCGCCTACGGCGTCGATGAGGTCGACGAGCCCTTCGAAGTTGATTTCCGCATAGTGGTCGATATCGACGCCGGTGAGGTTCTTCACCGCGGCGATCGTGCCGCTCGGGCCGCCGTACGTGTACGCGGAGTTGAACTTGGTCCTGCCGACTCCGTCAAGGTCGATCATCGTGTCGCGCGGAATCGACATCATGGAAATGATGTTCTTCACCGGGTCGACCCGACACAGGATGACGGTATCGGTTCGTGCGCCCATATCCGGATCGTCGGTACGCTCGTCAGATCCGAGCAGAAGCACCGTGAACGGCGCGTCAAACGTCGTCGTGCCCGTCAGCTCGTTGTCAACCGCTTGCATCTCGTCTTTCGAGAGGTTGTGGAAGTCGTTGTTGATCTCGCTTTTCCTCGTCTCTTTCACGACGTAGAAAGCAAGGCCCGCCACGGCGGCGATCAGCGCGATGACGATGAGGGCCACCAGGATCTTCTTGCCGCGCGAGCCGCCCTTGCCGCGGCCCGCGTAGCTTCCGCTGTTGCGGGAATACTGGCTTGCGGCACCATAGCTTGCAGGAACGTATGCGCCCTGCTGGACGGGGGCCTGCGTCACGCGGGAGTACGCCGTTTGGGGAATCCCCTGACCCGCCTGCCGCCTTCCACCTGCGGCCATGGCGCGTGGGTCTTGAGGCATCGCGGGCCGGTAGGGCTGACCGTTGGCGTCGAAGGCGCCGCCGGCCTGGTTTCGTTCTTCGCTATTTTTCGGCATACAGTCTCCTTTGCAGCCAACGTCATGGCCGCATAAGCGCAATTCGACGCTCAATTTTATCATCGACGGGAAATGGTCATAAGACGGCCACATAACCACCACCGAGCATACAGTCTGCCTCCATCCCGACTGATGCGCGATTGCGTATATGGCGTACCATTTTTTAAGATATGTAACTAATCAATTACATATCGAGGCCGCATGCGCTATAGGCTATTCGCACGATGCGTACACCGATTGCCGACAAAGCCCCCGGTGCGGGACCAGCCCGCCGCAGCCTAAGCGAAACGCTTGGCGCCAACGTCGTGCGCCTCCGCAACGAGCAACGGCTCTCGAAGAAGACGTTCGCCCTCATGGTCGGGATCGGACGCCCCCTTCTCGACAAGATAGAGAAGGGCCAGTCGGATATCAGGCTCTCCTACGTCCAGATGATCGCCGACGCCCTCTCGGTCGACCCGATCGACCTGATAACGCCGCCCCGCCCCTAAAACCAAGAGGGCGCGCACCCAGGTCGCCCCCGAGCACGCGCCCTCGCAGCGCCGGCGCGCATGCGCCAATCGCGCATGCGCCGACCGTCCCTTGCTAGCCGAGAATCTCGTTAGCAGCCGCCTCGAGCTCTCCGAGCAGGCCCTCGGCGTCTTCCCGCGTCGCGCGCTTCGCGAACAAGTACGCCTTGACCTTGGGCTCGGTGCCGCTCGGACGGAAAATCACCTTGTTGCCGCCCTCGAGGTCGAACTCGACGACGTTGGCGGAAGGAAGCCCGTTGATGCCCTCTGCGTAATCGACGACGCCCTCGACCGCGATTCCCGCAATCGTCGCAGGCGG
>CAMOUE010000057.1 GCA_946626265.1 uncultured Eggerthellaceae bacterium
TACCATGGTTCGGCGCGCCTGTCCAAGTTTGCCTCGTCACGTTTGGGCGATGGCCTGCCCGGCGTCGTCGGCGCGCCCGTCATAGCGGGCGCGATCATGGGCGCGTGCGCGTGCGCGCTTCCCTACGTGCTGTTTCCCGGTGAAGCGCAATCCGAGGAGCTCATGGCGACGTGGACGACGTGGACGGCTACGGTGCTTGTCGCCACCGGTTTTGCGAAGGCCGTCATCACGCCGATGTGCCTCAACATGGGCTGGATGGGCGGCAGCTTCTTCCCGTCCATCTTCGCGGGCGTGGCGGCGGGATACGGGCTGGCGGCTCTCACGGGCGCCGATCCCATGCTCATGGTCACGGTCACCGCGACCGCGTACCTTGCGGGCGTCGTCAGAAAGCCGCTTTTGGTGCTCGCCATCCTGTTTCTGTGCTTCCCGGTCGAGGGGGTTGTCTGGATGGGCATCGCCGCCGTCGTGGGTGCTGCGCTGCCTGTTCCGCGTGTGCTGCTCGCGCCCGAGGTGGAAGGGTGACGGACGGCTTCCGAATCGGAAAAGCTCCGCATCGGACAACCTCAGCATCGGACAACTTCCGCGTCGGGCGGGCGTCCTCGTCGGTCGGACGGGGCCTCTTTGCACCCGGCTGGCGTCCTCGTCGGCCGGGAGTTGGCGGCGTTTCGGCGTGTTGAACGGGCACGTGGATCTATTTGGTCAAAATGCCGAAGACCACCCAAGTTCGAAACGACCACTTTTGGTATAGTTACCTGGTGAAATAATCCGTATAGACCGATGCGCCCGCAGGGGCGCCTGTTTATGGAAAAGGGGCTGCAATGGTTCATTTCGTTGGCGCCGGGTCCGGCGCCGCCGACCTCGTTACCGTACGCGGCGCGCGGCTGCTCGGGGAGGCTGACGTCATCATCTACGCCGGCTCGCTCGTCAATCCCGCGCTGCTCGACTACGCGAAAGACGGTGCCGAGATCTTCAACTCGGCGCATATGACGCTCGAGGAAGTCGTAGACACGATGAAGGCGGCGGAGGCGGCGGGCAAGATGACGGTGCGCCTGCATACGGGCGACCCGTCGCTGTACGGAGCACATCGCGAGCAGATGGACCTGCTCGACGAGGCGGGCATTTCCTATGACGTCGTGCCGGGCGTCTCATCGTTCTGCGGCGCGGCTGCCGCGCTCAACGCCGAGTACACGCTTCCGAACGTGTCGCAGTCGGTCATCATCACGCGCATGGAGGGTCGAACGCCCGTGCCTGAGGGCGAGAAGTTGCGCCTCATGGCGTCGCACGGGTGCACGATGGTGCTGTTCCTGTCGACGAGCCTGCTCGATGCGGCTCAGGAAGAGCTGCTTTCTGGGGGCGCCTACACGGCCGATACGCCTGCGGCCATCGTGTACAAGGCCACGTGGCCTGACCAGCAGGTCTGGCATTGCACGGTGGGAACGCTCGCCGAGACGGCGCGCGAGGCCGGCGTCAAGAACACGGCCCTCATCACGATCGGCGGCTTTTTGGGCGACGCCTACGACCGCTCGCGCCTGTACGATCCGACGTTCACCCACATGTTCAGGAAGGGCACCCAGGACTAGCGGCCGATGTGGCCGAGGCGGCTCCCAAATGGCCTTGACCCTGCGGGAGTCTTTTTCTGGCCAGAAAGACGGAATTGGCGGTTGATGGAATCGATTGCGATCATAGCGTTCACGCGCAGCGGGTGCATGCTCGCGCAACGGCTCTCGGAGGGGCTCGATGCCGGCCGCGTGTCGGTTTGCGGCCCTTCGCGTTTCGCGGACGAGCTCGGCATCGCCGCCTACGCGAGCCTTGATGCGTGGACGGCCGAGCATTTCGGTTCGGATGATGCGCTCGTGTTCGTAGGTGCGAGCGGCATTGCCGTGCGCGCCATCGCGCCGCACGTGCGCGACAAGTTCAGCGATCCGGCGGTCGTGAGCGTCGACGAGGCAGGGCGGTTTGTCGTGCCGTTGCTCTCGGGGCATGTGGGCGGCGCAAACGACCTCGCGCGTGCGGTCGCCCGCGTGACGGGCGGCCAGGCGGCCGTGTCGACGGCGACCGATGTGAACGGGTTGTTCGCGGTGGACGAGTGGGCCGCGCGCAACGGGCTTGCTATCGTCGAACGCTCGGTGGCCAAGGAGATCTCGGCCGCACTGCTCGACGGGCGGCCGGTAGGGTTCGCATCCGATTTCGAGCTGGCCGAAATGCCCGCAGGGTCTTTCGCGGACGATGCCGAGCTCGGCTTTGTCGTCTCGCTGGATGAGTCCTCGGCGCCGTTTAAGCGCACGCTGCACTTGGTGCCGCGCAACGTGACGGTCGGTGCCGGATGCAGGAGGGACACGGACCCGGATGTATTCGAGAAGGCGGTGCTGGCGGTACTCGCCGATGCGCGGGTTTCCGCACGCGCGGTTCGCACCATCGCTTCGATCGACGTGAAGAAGGACGAGCGGGCGATTCTCGAGCTGGCTGAGAAGATGGGCTGGGATACGAGGTTCTATTCGGCCGAAGAGCTTGCGGCCGTGCCGGGTGATTTCGCGTCGTCCGCGTTCGTCGAGCGAACGGTCGGCGTCGGCAACGTGTGTGAGCGCGCTGCCTGCGCGTCCGGCGGTTCGCTCATTGCTGGCAAACAGGCAGGCGACGGCGTCACTGTGGCGCTCGCCAGTGGGTGAGTCCAGGGAGGTCGACTCACTGGGCTCACTCGACACGAGGAGGAAACGTGAACAACGGAAAGCTGTACGTCATCGGCTTGGGTCCCGGCGGGGCCGAGGACATGTCAGGGCGCGCGCGGGCGGCGATCGAGGCATGCGAAGTGGTCGCGGGCTACACGGTCTACGTCGACCTGCTGCGCGGGGAATTCCCCGACAAGGAAGTGCTCACGACGCCGATGCGCAAGGAGGTCGAACGCTGCCGCATGGCGCTCGAGGAGGCAGTGGCCGGGCGCAAGGTCGCCATGGTGTGCTCGGGCGATCCGGGCGTGTACGGCATGGCCGGCCTCATCTACGAGCTCGCTCATGAGTACCCGCCTGTCGACATCGAGGTCATTCCCGGCGTCTCTGCATCGAACGGCGGAGCGGCGGTGCTCGGCGCCCCGCTCATGCACGACTACTGCGTCATCTCGCTCTCCGACTTGCTCACGCCGTGGGAAAAGATCGAGAAGCGCCTCGCCGCCGCAGCCGAAGCCGATTTCGTCATCAGCTTGTACAACCCCTCGTCGCACAAGCGCCCTGACTACCTTCAGAGGGCGTGCGATATCCTGCTCGCGCACAAGGATGGCGCAACAGTGTGCGGCACGGTGCGCAACATAGGACGCGAGGGCGAGGAGGCGCACGTCATGACGCTTGCCGAGCTGCGCAACACCCCGGTCGACATGTTCACGACCGTCTTCATCGGCAATAGCCAGACTGTGGAGCTCGATGGCCGCATGGTTACTCCGCGCGGCTATCTGCAGCGGGAAGACTAGTCACGTAGCTTTTTGTGAAGGGGTGCCTGCTTCGTGTGGGCGCCCAGTTTTTTAATAACGTTCCCGAGAGGTCGCGGGCGACCCGCTTTCGGCCGTTCCCCTGTTTTCTAAAAAATTTACTGAGGAAAACTATTCAAGATAAGTTTCTCTTGGTATACTTCCAAAATTAGAGTTAGTTTACTTTTGAGAGGGAACGTCATGACATTGGATGATATCGAAGTCGGCAAGAAGTGCACGGTCGAGCGGCTCAATGACGCCGGCGAGATTCGCCGTCGCATCATGGACATGGGCATCACGAAGGGCACGCAGGTCAGCGTGGTGAAAGTTGCGCCTTTGGGCGATCCTATCGATATCACGGTGCGCGGGTACCACCTTTCCCTGCGTCGCTCCGACGCGGCGAACATCGAAGTAGTGCCGGCGTAAACCCTTCCACCCCGAGTTCTTCTCGGGGTTTTCAATTCCCAAAAAATAGTTAATATAAGCAAACATATTTCAGGTAAGCGGGTAAAGAAATGTCAATGACGATTGCTTTGGTCGGCAATCCAAACTCGGGCAAGACGACCTTGTTCAATCAGCTCACAGGCAACCATCAATATGTGGGCAACTGGCCGGGAGTTACCGTCGAGCGCAAGACGGGAACGTTGAAGAACCATTCGGATATCGAAGTCGTCGACTTGCCCGGCATCTATTCGCTGTCGCCTTATTCGAACGAGGAGGTCATCGCACGCGATTACCTGATACGGGGTACGGCCGACGTCATCATCGATATCGTCGACGCATCGAACCTCGAGCGCAACCTGTATCTGACGACCCAGCTCATGGAGTTCGGCGTTCCCGTCGTGGTGGCGCTTAACCAAATGGACATCGTCCATAAGCGCGGCTACGAGATCGATTCCGCAGCCCTTTCCGAGAATCTGCGGCTGCCGGTCGTGGAGATCTCCGCTTTGCGGGGCGACGGAATCGACGGGGTGATTGCAGCTGCCAAAAATGCGGCTGCAGATGGCAAAGCCCCGTCTCCCGCTCCGTTCTCTCCCGACCTCGACGCGCTTATCGAGCATCTCGAGGCTGATTTGCCCGCAGACATCGACCCCAAGCTGAAGCGCTTCTACGCCATCAAATACCTCGAGCGCGACGAGAAGGTGCTCGCAGAGCTTGGTGCAATCGCCGACCTCGATGGTCACGTTCGTGCGGTCGAGGCACGCTTCGGCGACAGCGCCGATGCCGTGATCAGCAACGAGCGCTACAACTACATCACGGGCTTCATCAGCCAGGTCCAGAAGAAGGACGAACCAGAAATGAGCGCGACGGCGAAGGTCGACCGCATCTTGCTCAACCGCGTGCTCGCCCTTCCCATCTTCGTGGTCATCATTGCCGCAATCTACTACATCTCCGTGAGCACGGTCGGCGGCTACGCCACCGACTGGGCGAACGATGGCGTCTTCGGCGATGGCTGGTACCTCGATCCCGTTGCGATCGTAAACCCCGATGCAAGCGTCCAGGCTGCGTACGACGCCGATGCAGAGCCGTATGACGAGGCGCAGGAAGCGATTGCGAACTATCTCGACGCCGCCGCCGAGGCGGGTATCGAAACCGACGCAGTCGCGGCGAACTTCCTCGCCGAACCAGGGGACGAAGTGCTCGAGGCGATGGGCGAAGGATTCGAGCCCGATCCCGAATCGGCAGAGGCGCAAACGGCGCTGAAGGCGTTCGAGACGAAAGCCGCAGGCGAAGGCATCATAGCCGAGTACACGGTGGTCGATGAGGAGGAGCTGACCGAGACCGAGTACTTCGTCTATGCAGGCGAGCAGAACGAGGCGAAAGCTCAGGCGATGGCCGATGCCCGCAACGAGAGAATCGAAGCGGAAGGTCGTTCGGAAGCCGCTGAGGCCGTCATCTACAATTTCGATGGCGAAGTCGAATCGGAAGAAGAGCCCGGAGCGATGGTCCCGCAGGGCATCCAAGTAGCGGCTCCCGGCGAGCCGGGCGAGTACGGTATCTGGATTCCCGGCATTCCCGTGCTGATCGGTGGCGCGCTTAAAGCGGTTGGTTGCGTCGATTGGCTCTACGACCTGATCATGGACGGCATCGTGGCCGGCGTCGGCGCCGTGCTCGGGTTCGTCCCGCAAATCATGATCCTGTTCTTCCTGCTTGCCATCTTGGAAGGCTGTGGCTACATGGCGCGCGTCACGTTCATCCTCGACCGCCTGTTCCGCCGCTTCGGCCTGTCGGGCAAGACGTTCATCCCCATGATCATAGGCACGGGCTGCGGCGTTCCCGGCGTCATGGCATCGCGTACGATCGAATCGGAATCTTCGCGTCGCCTGACCGTCATGACCACGACATTCATGCCGTGTTCGGCCAAGCTTCCCATCATCGCCCTCATCGCGACGGCGGTTTTCGGCGGCGTATGGTGGGTTGCCCCGCTCGCGTACTTCATGGGAATCGCGTCCATCGTTATGAGCGGCATCATCCTGAAGAAGATGAAGTCGTTCAGGGGCGAGACCACTCCCTATATCATGGAGCTGCCCGAATACCGCCTGCCGCGTTTCGTCGACTTGCTACGCAGCATGTGGGAGCGCGCATGGGCGTTCATCAAGAAGGCGGGCACCATCATCTTGCTCGCGACCATCGTCGTGTGGTTCCTTTCCGGCTACGGCGTGTACAACGGCCAGTTCATGTGGGTCGGCGAGGAGCTGATGGACTACTCGCTGCTCGCCTACTTCGGCAACGCCTTCGCATGGCTGTTCGCACCACTCGGGTTCAACACCTGGCAAGCGGCTTCCACGGTCGTCACGGGCCTCATCGCCAAGGAGAACGTCATCGGCACGATGGCCATCGTGTACGGCGGCGGCGAGCTTGTCTGGTCTGCTGAGTTCATGCAGTCGCTGGCCGTGGTCACCGGTTCTGCCGCGCTCATCCCCGTTGCGGCGTTCGCGTTCATGACGTTCCAGCTGCTGTGCGCGCCGTGCTTCGCGGCCATGGGCGCCATCAAGCGTGAGATGGGCGGCTTCAACAAGTGGTTCTGGGCTGCAATCGGTTGGGAATGCGGTTGGGCGTATGCCATAGCGCTCATCATCTACCAGGTTGGCAAGTTCGTGGTTGTCGGGTCGTTCGGCATCGGCACGGTCGCGGCGTTCGCGCTCATCGCGCTCATCCTGGTCGGGCTGTTCCGCCCCATGCCGCAAGACCGTGAGATGGCAGCGAAGCCTGCGTTGGCGGAAGCAGGTGAGGCCGCGTGAACCTCGCGAGCTGGATAATCCTGGGAATCGTTGTTTTGCTCGTGGGCCTGGCTATACGCGCGACCTTCTTCAAGAAGAAGAGTAAAGGCGGATGCTGCGATACGGGGGATGAACCGCTCGATTGCTCGTCTGCCGGGTGCAGCTCGTGCTCATGCGCGCATTGCACGGTCGCCAAAAACGTCCGGCAGCCGACGATCAAATACGTGAATTGATTGCCGGTCGACGCGATAGGTCGAGTAGGAAGTCTTCGATAGCGCGCTCAAAAGCGACGCTCCAGGAAAGGTCCAATAGTTTAATTGCCTGACAAATAGTATTGAAATTCATACTCAACAAACGAACGAGAAAGGTCATGACATGGAAAAGGGAACGAAATACGCGCTTTTCACCGGACTTGGGTTCTTGCTCGGCACAGCAGGCGTGAAAGCCGTGACGAGCAATACGGCGCGCAAAGGCTATGTCTACGCGATGGCTCAGGGCATGCGCGCGAAATCAGAGTACGAGAGCATTGTCGAAGAAGCCAAGGCCGAGTATGACGACATGAAGGCCGAAGCCAGCTACCTTGCTGGCGTCGAAGCTGCCGAGGCGGACGAAAAGTCCGATAACTAGCAGAACTGTTTTCTCGGAATCGTTCCATGAGATTCATCATTGCAAGGGAAATGCCCGGCCGGATGCGTGTGCGCCTGGAAGGGCCGGTGCCTGAAAGCGACATGGGGGCATTAAGCTCTCTGCTCGATGCATGCCCCGATATCATTACGGCGAGCGTGTATCCGCTCATAGGCTCGATTGCGGTCACATACGAACCGGTCGACGAGGTGCGCTCGCGTGTGCTCGGCTTTCTGGGAGGTATCGAGCGCGATGACGTCGAACGCATGCGCCAAACAGGCTCGTTCTCGTCATCGGCGCAGACGCGGGGGCTTCTGCTGGATATCGCGTGGCTAGTCGGGACGTATTTCGCACGTCGCTGGTTGCTTCCAAATCCCCTTGCAATGATTTGGAACGTGATGATGTTCCTACCGTATCTGCGTGGAGCGGGCCGTTCGCTGTCCCATGCGCGACTCGACGTCCCTGTGCTCGATGCGTCGGCAATCGCGATGTCGCTCGTGCAGGGGGATGCAAAGACCGCTGGCGAGACGATGTTTTTGCTCAACCTTGGAGAAACGCTCGAGGACTATACCGAGGCTCGTTCTCAAGGAGCGCTCATCGACGCTCTCATGCATGTGGGCGATACGGCGCAGCTCGTTCAGGGCGATACGGAATTGCAGGTCAAGGTATCCGACCTTCGTCAGGGGGATTTGATTGCCGTGCGCACGGGCATGCCGGTCGTCGTTGACGGCCTTGTGGAATCGGGCATCGCACTCGTGAACCAGGCTTCATTGACTGGCGAGCCTCTCGCAGTCGAGCGCACGGTCGGCGATGACGTGTTCGCAGGCACCTCCGTCGAAGAGGGCGAGATACTCGTGCGCGTGAAAGCCGACCCGGGGCAGACGCGCATCCGTTCGATTGTTTCGATGGTGAAATCGGCAGACCAATACCAGTCTGTTCGTCAAGCGCGGCGCGAGCAGCTGGCAGCACGCATCGTTCCCTGGAATTTCCTGCTTGCAGGCGTTGTCGCGCTTACAACGCGATCCATCGTCAAAACATCGGCGGCTCTCATGGTCGACTACTCGTGCGGCTTGAAGCTCACCGGGTCAATCGCCGTGCTGTCTGCCATGAGCCAGTCGGCACGGTCCGGCTTCACAGTCAAAGGCTCGAAATACTTCGATGCCGTGTGCGATGCCGATACGATTGTCTTCGACAAAACCGGCACGCTCACCGAAGCAACGCCGCGTGTGGCGAAGGTCCTTGGGAGCAAGGATTGGTCCCAGCGCGAGGTGCTCAGGTTCGCCGCATGCCTCGAAGAGCATTTCCCCCATCCCGTTGCGCGGGCTGTCGTGAATGCCGCCACGGAGAAGAACCTCGAGCATCGCGAGCTTCACGGCGATGTCGAATACCTGGTCGCTCACGGTATCGTCTCATCCCTTGACGGCAAGCGCGTGGTCATCGGTTCGGGGCATTTCGTTTTCGAAGACGAACGGATCATCGCTACTTCCCGCCAGATAAGCCGTATCGAGCACGAGCTCGAAGGCCTCTCTCCGCTTTATCTGGGTGTCGATGGCAAGCTCGTTGGCGCATTGGGCATCGAGGACCCCTTGAAGGAAGGCGTTGCGGAAGCTGTAGACGAGCTTCGCGCGCTTGGGTTCGAGCGGATCATCATGCTGACCGGCGACAACGAACGTGCGGCTGCACGTATCGCCGCCGAGGCGAGATTGACGGAGTTCCGTGCCGACCAACTTCCCGAAGACAAGCATGCATTTGTCGACAGCCTGAAACAGCAGGGCTGCAACGTAATCATGGTTGGCGACGGCGTGAACGATGCGCCAGCGCTCGCGCGTGCCGATGTCGGCATCGCGATGGGGCAGGGTACTGCGATTGCCAAGGAAGTCGCCGACATCACGCTGTCAGACGGCGACTTGTCGTCGATCGTGACACTCGTTAAGTTGGCGCGCAGCCTCTCAGAACGCATGGATCGTAGTTTCTACCAGGTGATGGGTTTGAATTCGGCGTTTCTCGTCGGAGGCATCTCCGGCGTTATAACTCCGCAGACGTCGAGTTTGCTGCACAACGCGACCACCATCGGCTTGAGCTTGGCTGCAAGTCGGGCGTATCGCTTCTGATACGCACCAGGTGGTTCGACAGGAAGGACCAAGTGTGAAATCCCATAAGATGTGGGCGATTGCCGCCACGTTTTGCATGATCATGACGCTTTATACCGGCTACAAGCACAAGTAAGTAACGCTGCATCGTGACGCATGATCAAGTCATTGCGATGAGCCGATCGGCGCGCTCCATCTCGTACATGAAGGTGTTAGGCTATTAAGACCGCGAGATCTCGAAGCTCTACGTGCGTTCGATAACCGTCACGGTGCTCGTCTCGCTCGTGTTGCGTTTGCCAAATTTCAGCCGTAACTTTCGCGTTTGCAGTTGGGCACTTGGGACGAAAACCACGTGACTGCCCATGTCGATGTACCATTGTCGCGTACAATGGGAACATTATGCGAAAAGCTGGAAAGGGGTATGGGTTGGAAGGCTCCGGCAAACCAGAGGTGCTCGTCTTCGGCGGCACGACCGAAGGGCGCGAGATTGCCGGATGGTTGAGTGCGCGCGGTGCGTGCTCCGTTGTCGTGAGCTCGCTGACCGAATACGGCGGATCGCTTGTCGAGGGGCTGCCGAACGTCGAATCGTTGACTGGCCGGCTGCTTCCCGATGCCATGGAGCAGCTCATGCGCGATCGCGCGTTTGCATGCGTGGTCGATGCGACGCACCCCTACGCAGCAGGCGTTTCGGCAAGCATAGCGACTGCTTGCGAAAAAACGTCGACACCGCTTCTGCGCGTCATACGCGAGGGCGAACCCGAAGGTCCGTGGGATGCTGTTTCGGATGCTGCCGAAGCGGCGCGGCTTGTCGCTAGCCGTGCGGGCAACGTGCTCCTCACGACGGGCAGTAACGATTTGGCGATTTACGTCGCAGCGGTCGACGATTACCAAGAGCGGTTGTACGCGCGCATCCTTCCGATGGGAAAATCGATTGCGAACGCCGATTCTCTCGGTATACCCCTCGATCACATCATCGCTATGAAAGGCCCGTTCTCGAAGGAGCTCAACTGCTCGCTCATCCGGCAATTCGACATCAAGGTGCTTGTGACGAAAGCATCGGGCAAGTCGGGCGGTTTCTGGGAGAAGGTCGAGGCTGCACGCGAGTGCGGCGTCGAGTTGATCGTCATCCGCCGGCCGGTTCAAGAAGAGGGTCTGAGTTTGGAAGCGGCGAAACGCACGCTCGTCGAGGCGTTTGGCATGTGAGCGACTCACGCGGAGGCCGCCTCATCCGGAAAGGCACGGAATCGTGAAGGTTTACGTCATAGGCATTGGGATGGGCAACGTCGACACGCTGACGGTGGGGGCGAAGCGCGCCATCGAGAGCAGCGACTTGCTCATCGGCGCAACGCGCTTGCTCGAATCGTTCGGCTACATGGCATGCGAGAAGCTTGACCTCATCAAGCCGGGCGACATCGTCGACGCCCTCGCGAATGCGTCGTGCGATCAGGCGAGTATTCTCATGTCGGGCGACGTGGGGTTCTACAGCGGTGCGATCGCGCTTTACGACAAGCTCGACGTCTACGACGTCGAAGTCATCCCGGGAATCTCGTCGCTCGTGTATTTTTGCGCGAAACTGCGCACGACATGGCAGGACGCGACGCTCGTATCGGCTCACGGCCGCGAGCACGACGCTGTGGGCGCCATACAGTCGAACGCGAAGACGTTCTGCATAACGGGCGGCAAGACGAAAGTCGACGACATCTGCCGAAGCCTGGTCGAGCGCGGCCTCGGCAACGTCCGAGTAGCGGCAGGTGAGCGCCTGTCCTACGACGATGAGCGCATCGTCGAGGGCACGGCGGCAG
>CAMOUE010000058.1 GCA_946626265.1 uncultured Eggerthellaceae bacterium
GCCCTTGATGCCGAACGTCTTCGGGATGGACGGGCCGGTGATGTCTGCGTCGAGGATGCCGACCTTGAAGCCGCGGCGCTTCATTTCGGAAGCGAGCAGGCTCGTGACGAGCGATTTGCCGACGCCGCCCTTACCGGAAACGACGCCGATGATGTGATGCACGTTCTTGCGCGCCGTCGGCGTGGGCGGTTCGGTGCGCGACCCGCATCCTTCGACATTGCAGCCGCTGCACGCGCCGCCGCAATCGAGCTGATCTTGATCTGCCATGTGATAATCCCTCTTTCTGTACGTATTTACCCGTTGCGCATAATAGCATAGCCCTGGATGATGCGAAGGGACGGATGCAACGTATCGTCCCGCGCATGTTGCCAGGATGTCGTGCCGCATGCGCAGAATGGCACGTTGCGCCCGTCGCCTTGTATCATCGAATCGGTGTAACATGTCATCAGGCTCATCTACACATAAGGCGATTGGGGAGAGCATGACACAGTTCGAGAACATGTACCTGTACGTGAAGCCCGGATGCCCCTACTGCATGAAAGTGGACAGGTTCCTCGATTCGGCCGGCATCGAAATCGAGCACCGAAGCGTGCTCGCGGGGACCAATGCCGAGGACCTGCGGGCGCTCGGTGGGAAGGTCCAGTCGCCGTGCCTGGTCGTCGATGGGGCGCCGATGTACGAATCGGAGGACATAATCGCGTATTTGCGCTCGTTGACGTCCTAAACGACATCTGAATTGTGTATAGTTCTACATATGAAAGCAGGCAGCAAACGCACTGTATATGCTCCAGGGTTAAGCCATGATATGGGGGACGTATGAAGCTGTTCAACGTTGCGAACTTCTTGGAAGTCAACTCGACCAACGAGCAGGTGAAGAATGCGCTGAGGGCGCACGCCAACGAAGGGTACGTTTGCCGCGCGCGAAAGCAGACCGGCGGTTACGGCAGGCAAGGCCGTTTCTGGACGAGTCCGGAAGGCGGTTTGTACCAGTCCGTTCTCCTGCGCCCGAAGCGCAGCATCGCGGAGCTTCCGACCCTCGGCTTCGTCATGGCGTTGGCCATCAGGGCGTCGCTCTTGCGCCTCGCTGCACGGCCGCCTGAGGCGGTCCAGGTCAAATGGCCCAACGACCTCATAGTCGGCGACAACAAGATTGCGGGAATTTCCATGGAGGCATCGTCGGGCGGTGTCTGCATCGGCGTGGGAGTGAACGTGTTCAGGCCCGCCAATCCCCAGGACCTGTTATTCGACGGCAAGTACCAGCCGGCGTTTTTCGCTGACATGGCAATCGGGCACACGGATCAAGGCCAGATCGCGTTCGGCAACGGCTACACGTTCTCGAACCAGCAAGACGCGATCGCGGCAGTGGGCGACTCGATCCTGTCGTCGTTCGAGCAATGCTATTCCGTCTGGCAGTCGAACGGCTTCGAGCCTTTCATTAAGGAGTACCAATCATGCTCGTATCTGCAGGGCAAGCGCGTGCGCATGCAGCTGCTGAGCGGCGACGTCATCGTCGAGGGCACTGTCGTGGGCGTCGACGAGGAAACGGCATGCCTCAAGGTCGATGACGGCGCGCAGGTGAAGCTCGTGAACAGCGGCGAGGCCCACATTATCGGCTAGGGCATTTCCGCGTCGACCGCGATGCGCCAGCTCGGCAAGACCTCTTCCAAGAGCGCTTCGCATCCACGTGTGCAATCGAAGTATGTGGCGTCGAAATTGCCCGTGTACCAAGGGTCTGCGACATCGCCGCTATCGCCGACGTACGAGAGCAGCTTGCGAACGTTTCCCATGTTCTCGGGGCCGAGTATGCGGCGCAGGTGGCGGACGTTCTCGTCGTCCATGCACACGATGTAATCCCAGCCAGCTTGCTCGTTTGCCTGTATCTTGCGCGCGCGATGGGGGATAACCGGTATGCCCTCGGTTTCGAGCTTGTCGCGGGCGGGAGGGTAGATCGGCATTCCGATCTCCTCGGTCGTCGTAGCAGCAGAGTCGATCGTGAAGCGATCGGAAACGCCGCGCACGTCGACTAGATGCTGCATGATGCATTGCGCCATCGTGGATCGGCAGATGTTGCCGTGGCAGACGAACAAGATGCGGACGTGCTCGGCCATCGGTTCCTCCTGGGTTGTGCAGAATTTACATTGGGAACAATACCAGAAGTTCGTGGTCTCTTGCTATTCGACATAGTCTTATAATTTGCATGTCAATACACGCGAAAGGAGCGCGAAACGATGCTTTTCAAAGACATTGCGATACTCGACGAGAACTTCGATTGCCAGGAGCACAGGTGGGTCGGCGTGCTCGGCGACAGAATCGACTACATCGGCGCCCAGGCTCCGGCCGATACCGAGAAGTACGGCGAAGTCTACGATGGCGAAGGCCGACTGCTCATGCCTGCGATGTACAACGCGCATTCCCATGCGCCGATGACGCTATTGCGCGGATATGCGGAAAACCTGCCGCTCCAAGCTTGGCTCGAGCAGAAATGCTGGCCGTTCGAGGGCAAGATGACGGGCGAGGACAACTACTGGGCGACATTGCTCGCGGGAGCCGAGATGCTGCGCTACGGAACCGTCAGCTTCTCCGACATGTACTACCACACGCCGGAGCGCGCCCGCGCGGTCGAGGAGCTCGGCATGAAGGCGAACCTTTGCACGTCGCCGATAGCCTTCGAGCCGAAGCCTATTCAGGAATACCCCGTGTTCGACGAGATGGCCGATGCAATCGAGAACATCGACGGCATGGCGGGCGGGCGCATAAAGTTCGAAGGCTGCATTCACGCTGAGTACACGAACAACGACGTGACCGCGAAGAGCGTGTTCGATTGGGCGAAAGAGCGCAACGTGCCCCTGCATATCCACGTATCGGAGACGAAGTCGGAAGTGGAAGGTTGCCGGGAGCGGCATGGTGGGAAATCACCCGTGCAATGGCTCGAGTCCCTCGGCGCCCTCGACGTGCCGCTCGTCGCCGCCCATTGCGTCTGGGTGGACGACGGGGACATCGAGATTCTCGCAAAGCACAATGCGACGGTTGCGCACAACCCCGCCTCGAACATGAAGCTCTCGAGCGGTTTTGCTCCCGTTGCCAAGATGCTGGACGCTGGCGTGAACGTCGCCCTCGGCACCGACGGCATGGCGTCGAACAACAACCATGACATGTTCCAGGACATGTACCTCATGGCGATGCTGCCCAAGGGCAACGAGCTCGACCCGACGCTCGTCACGCCGAAACAGGCAATCACCGCCGCGACCCGCGCGGGCGCCCTCGCGCAAGGCCGCGAGGATTGCGGCCTTGTGAAGGAGGGTTTCAAGGCCGACTTGGCCGTGCTCGACGTGACGGGGGTCTCCTGGTGCCCGGTCAACGACATGCTCACGAACGTCGTCTATGCAGGCCACGGTTCCGATGTCGTGCTCACCATGTGCGATGGCGCTGTTCTGTATCGCGACGGCGCCTGGCCGACGATCGACGTCGGGCGCGTCAAGTTTGAAGTCGCCGAGCGCACGGTTCGCATCCAATCAGAGCTCTCGCAGGGCGAATAGGGGAAAGCGGAGGCATACATGGACGAAGTGCTCAGCATCACATACGACGACGTTGCGCAGGCGAGCGAGGCGTTTGCGTCCGAGCGCGCCAACGTCGTCGCGAAGAACGCCGTCACGTCGCAGGGCGTGCGCGCCGTTGCGCGGGTTCCCGAGCAGGCCGCGCTTTCGACGGGCACGTTTGACATCGAGGTGAAGCAGGGTGCCCGCGCCGACCAGCAGAGGTCGGGCAGGTGCTGGATGTTTGCATCGCTCAACACGTTCCGCATCCAGGCCATGCGCAGATTCAACCTGAAGGATTTCGAGTTCTCGGGCGTGTACCCGCTGTTCTGGGACAAGCTCGAGAAGTCGAACTGGTTCCTCGAGAACGTGATCGACACGCTCGACGAGCCGCTCGACGGACGCCTCGTCCAGTTCCTGCTCGCCGATCCCGTCAGCGACGGCGGGCAATGGGACATGTTCCGCGCGCTCGTGAAGAAGTACGGCGTCGTGCCCAAGGAGGCGATGCCCGAAACCGCGTGCTCGAAGAACACGGGCGACCTGAACGCGTTTCTCGTGCGGTTCCTGCGCAAGAGCGCAAGCGAGCTCAGGCGCGCCCACGATGCGGGATCGAGCCTGCGGGATCTTCGCGCTTACAAGAAGGACATGATGGAGGACGTCTACCGCCTGCTCGCCATCTGCCTCGGCGAGCCTCCGGCCGTGTTCGACGTGCGCTTGCGAGACAAGGACGACAACCTCGTGTTGTCGGGCACGTACACGCCTCGGGAGTTTTACGACGAGGCTGTCGGGTTGAACCTCGACGACTACGTTTCCCTCATCTCGGCGCCTACGGCTGACAAGCCGTTCAACCGCACGTATACCGTGGCGCGTCTCGGGAACGTCGTCGAGGCGGGCGGGGTGCGCTACCTGAACCTCACGCCGAAGGAGCTCAAAGACGCCGCCGTCGCCCAGCTTCGAGATGACCTTCCCGTCTGGTTCGGCTGCGACGTCGACCAGTCGTACCTGCAATCCGACGGCATCATGGACTTGCGCGCGCTCGATATCGACGGGCTGTTCGGGCTCGACGTGTTCTCGGGCTTCGACAAGGCTGCGCGCCTTGACTACGGCGAGTCGATGATGACGCACGCGATGGTGTTCGAGGGCGTGAATTTCGACGCCTCGGGTGCGACGACGCTGTGGAAGGTCGAGAACAGCTGGGGGAAGGACCGTGCCAAGGACGGGTTCGACTCGTTGACGAACGAGTGGTTCGACGAGTACGTCTACCAAGTGGTCGTAGATAAGAAATACCTCACACCCGAGCAACGCGAGATGTTCGAAACAATCGAGCCCATCGTGCTCGAGCCCTGGGATCCCATGGGTTCGCTCGCCTAGTTTTGCTACACTGTTGCCATGTCTGTAAATGGGCGGAAGCCCTTGGATGAAAGATGGTGGTTTGCATGGCTGCACCTACTCCTGAACATGTGCGCAACATCGTGCTCGTCGGCCAAGACGGCGCCGGCAAGACTTCGCTTGCAGAAGCGATGCTGCACGTTTCCGGTCGCACGCCCCGCATGGGCACGACCCACGACGGCAAGTCGTACCTCGACTTCGATGACGAGGAGATCCGGCGCAAGTTCACGATCAGCACGTCCATCGCACCTGTTCCGTACAAGGATTACAAGATCAACCTGCTCGACACCTCGGGTCACCCCGACTTCATTGGCGACACCATCGCTACGATGTACGCCGCCGAGATGGCCATGTTCGTGGTCGACGCAGTCGACGGCCCCCAGGTCATGACCACGAAGCTGTGGAAGGTTGCCGAGAAGATGAACATCTCCCGCTCGGTGTTCATCAATCATATCGACCGCGACAACGCCGACTTCGGCGCTGCAATGGCCTTGCTGCACGCGCGTTTCGGCAAGCGCCTCTCGCCGGTCACGCTCCCCATCGGGCAGCAGTCCGAGTTCGAAGGCCTCGTCGACGTCGTCAACATGAAGGCCCGTTACTTCGACAAGGACGGCACCGAGGAGCGCGTCGAGGACATCCCCGCCGAGTACCAGGAGCGCGCCGATAGCGCCCGCGAGCGCCTCATCGACGCCGTTGCCGAGGCCGATGAGGAAATCATGATGAAGTACCTCGAGGGCGAGGAGCTCACGCAGGAGGAAATCGAGAAGTGCATCCATGATGCCATCAACCAGGGCCTCTTCGTTCCGGTCTACACCGGTTCCACCATCATCAAGCAGGGCATCCAAGGCCTCATGGAGGACATCGCATCGTTCTTCCCGCATCCGCGCGAGCATGCAGCCTACGTTTTGACTGACGGCGAGAAGGTCAAGATCGACGAAGGCGGCGAGGCTGCCGGTTTCGTCTTCAAGACGACCGCAGACGCGTTCGTCGGGCGCCTCTCGTTCGTGAAGGTGCTCACCGGCGTCATCGAGCCCGGTCAGGACCTCATCAACGCCCGCACGGGCGACAAGGATCGCGTCGGCAAGCTGCTCGTCATGATGGGCAAGGAGTCTACCGAGGTCAAGTCCGCGAAGGCCGGCGACATCATCGTCATCCCGAAGCTTGACGACGCGCGTCCCGGCGATACGCTGTCCGCGTCCGGCAAGCTCGAGCTCGCGCCGATGCCGCTTCCCACGCCCCAATACCCGGTTGCCATCGAGGCGGTCAACAAGAAGGAAGAGGACAAGCTCGGCACGTTCCTCTCGCGCACGGCGGAAACCGATCCCACCATCCAGATTCGCCGCGACGAGGAGACGCACCAGACGGTCATCACCGCCATGGGCGACGAGCAGATCAACACGCTGCTTATCCGCATGAAGGACACCGCCAACGTCGAGGCCAAGCTCGTTCCCGTGCGCGTGCCGTACCGCGAGACGATCCGCAAGAAGGCCGAGGCCCAGGGACGTCACAAGAAGCAGACTGGCGGTTCCGGCCAGTTCGGCGATTGCTGGCTGCGCCTCGAGCCGAATCCCGACATGGGATACGAGTTCGTCGACGAGATCAAGGGCGGCGCAATTCCCGGCGGCCTGATTCCCGCCGTCGACAAGGGCGTTCAGGACGCCATGGCCGAGGGCTTCCTCGCAGGGTATCCGATGGTCGACATCAAGTGCACCGTCTACGACGGTTCGTACCACTCCGTCGACTCGAACGAAATGGCGTTCAAGACTGCTGCGCGCATCGGCTTCAGGGCCTGCTGCGAGAAGGCGAATCCCGTCATCCTCGAGCCTATGGCCGACCTGCGCGTCTCGGTGACGGACGAATACGCCGGTGCCGTAATGGGCGATATCTCCACGCGTCGTGGCCGTATCGTGGGCACCGATGCGGCTGATGCCGGCGAGACCGTCATCATCATGCGCGCGCCGTACGCCGAGGTCTTGAACTATACGCGTGACCTGCGCTCCATGACGCGCGGCCAGGGTTCGTACACCGTCGAGATCAACGGCTACGAGCAGGCTCCCGCCGACGTCCAGAAGAAGCTCGTCGACGAGTACCAGGCTGCACGCGCTGCCGGCAACTAGTCGCCGATCGAGATAGCTCGTCAAGCAAGACGGCCCGCATTCGTGCGGGCCGTCTTGCTTGAAGCGAGGGATAAGGCGCTCTCGCTACTTGTAGACGAATTGTCACAGCGTTCTGGGATTCGCCCTCAGATTGTGAAAGAAAGCCCGTCGGCGGCAGGGGCAACGCGGCCGTCGTATTGAGCGCAGTGCTCTTCGAGCTCGGCGAGCGTTATGGGCTCGGAGTAGTGCATGCAGAGATGCGTGAGGTAGATCTTGCCCGCATCGAGCGCAAGACCTTCCTCGATGCATTCTTGCACGCTGTGGTGCGACTGCGGGTAGCCGTTGTCCTTCCAATAGGTGGCATCCATGGCCAGCACGTCCACGCCGCGGATGCGCTCGGCGGTCTCGTCGGGAAGCTTACCCGTGTCGCTGGCGTAGAACAAGCGTGTCTCATCGGTCTCTATCAAGTAACCGTAGGTGCCGGGTGCATGCGTCACGGGCAGGGCCGTGTACTTCACGCCGTCGAGTTCCAGCTCTTCGAACGGGTTCCATTCCACGCGCGCGAGGCAGTACATCATGTAGCCGAACTCGCGACCGATGCTCTCGAGCGTGTGGGGGCTCGCGAAGGTGGGTATGGGCTGCTTGGTCAGCAGCTGTACCATGTATTCGAGCTCGCCGAGGCCTCCCACGTGGTCGAAATGCCAGTGCGTGTAGATGAGGTTGTCGATGGAGCGAACGCCTTCTCGGTTGAAGTAGTGCCTGATGTCGGGCGGCGTGTCGATGAGTGTTCGCTCTTTACCCGTGACCATGACGCCGCAGTCGCCGCGTTGTGCCCGCGGGTTGCGCCGCGCCTCTTCGCAGGCGGGGCATTCGCAGAAGAACGCGGGGACACCGCACCCAGCCCCTGTGCCCATGAACGTGAACGTGTGCTTCTTCATCGCGTCGTGCCTTCTTTCGCAATTTCGTCGTACCATGCTTTACGTGACTGTAACACAAGAATGGGTCGGCCCCGGCGAGTCGGCCCCGGCGAGTCGGCCCATTCCTAAATTGTTGGGGTACATAATCATGGTTTGTTAAAACGCCGTTAATGGCGGGTAACATCTTGATAGTTGAGTTATGATTCATCGAAGCGCATTGTGCAAGAGGGGCCGCGCACCCCAGACAGAAAGGTGGATCTGATGAGCAGACAACAGGAGGTCCTGACGCTGCCTCACGATCAAATCGAGGCTATCCAGCTCGAGGGGGTCAAGAAGACAGTCGTCACATGCTACGAGAACGTCGAGTTCTATAAGAAGTCGTTTGACGAAGCGGGCTTTAACCCTTACGAGATCGAAAGCCTCGATGACTTGAAGAACGCGCCTTTCACAACCAAGCAGGACCTGCGCGACAACTATCCGTACGGCTTCTTCGCCGTACCGCTGAGCGAAATCAAGGAAATCCACATGTCGTCGGGTACGACCGGCGTTGCGACCGTCGGCGGCTACACCGATCACGACCTCGAGATCTGGGGCGATTGCTTCGCACGCGGCGTCGAGTACGCCAACGGCGGCAAAGACGACATCATGCATGTCTGCTACGGCTACGGCCTGTTCACGGGCGGTCTGGGCGCTCATTACGGCGGCGTCTCGGCTGGATGTATGACCATCCCCATGAGCGCCGGCAACACCGAGCGCCAGATTCGCGTGCTGCGCGAGATGGGCTCGACCATCTTGTGCTGCACGCCGTCGTATGCCATGCACATCGCCGATACGGCCATCGCAATGGGCCTCGACCCGGCGAAAGACTTCCATCTGCGCGCCGGAATTCACGGTGCCGAGGCGTTTTCCGACAATTTCCGCGCCGACCTCGAGAAGAAGCTCAACTACAAGGTGCTCGACGTCTACGGCCTGACCGAGACGATGGGCCCGGGCGTCGCCATCGAATGCTGGGAGCAAAACGGCCTGCACTTGGCGGAAGACCACTTCTTCGCCGAGATCATCGACCCCGAAACCGGCGAGGTGCTGCCTGACGGCGAATGGGGCGAGCTTGTGCTCACCACCATTGACCGCGAGGCGACGCCGGTCGTGCGCTACCGCACGCGCGACATCACGCGCATCATGCCGGGCGAGTGCGCCTGCGGCCGCACGCATCGCCGTATCGACCGCCTGCACGGCCGTACCGATGATATGCTCATCATCCGCGGCGTGAACGTCTTCCCGTCCCAGATCGAGGACGTCATGAAGACCATACCCGAGCTGTCAAGCTGGTACCAGGTCGAGCTGACCACTGTGGCGCATCTCGACCGCGTCACGTTGAAGGTCGAGATGGAGCAGGGCTTCGACTTCGACGAGATTCGCCAGATCGAGCGCCTGCAGAAGCAGCTCGAGTCCAAGCTCAAGGCGGCCCTGTCCGTCGGCATCAAGGTCAAGATCGTCGAACCGAAATCGATCCCGCGTTCTGAGGGCAAGGCCAAGCGCGTCATCGACCTGCGTGAAGGAGTGAACTAACATGATCGATCAGATTACCGTCTTCCTCGAGAACTCCGAAGGCCGCCTGGCGGCCCTGTGCCGCACACTTGCGTGGGCTAACATCAACATGCACTCCCTCGTCATCGCCGATACGGCCGACTACGGCGTCGTGCGCATCATCTGCGACGACCCGACGCGCGCCCTCGACGTGCTGAACGCGGCCGACTACCGCGCCATTTCGACTAAGGTCGCCGCCATCGGCGTTCCGAACGAGCCGGGCGGGTTGGCAAGGCTGCTTGCCACGCTCGACGAGCTCGACCAGAACATCGAATACGGCTACTGCTTCTCGATCAACGGCAACATGGCTGCCGACGTGCTGAAGATTAGCGGCGCCAAGGAGGCTTCGGAAGCAGCGAAAGCCATAGAGGCCGCGGGCTTCAAGCTGCTTACTCAAGCCGATCTTGCATAAGCGCATATTCGAAAAAAGCTCTTGCCGCAGGTGAAACACGGTACTAAGTACCGTGTTTCATTTTTTTAGACATAGCGACCGTTATTAAAGTTAACAATAGCTAATAAAAGTTAGCTATGGTATTGACTATAAAAAGTTTGATATGGTAAATTTTCTTCTCGATTAAAAGTTTGATTTGACTAACTGGTTAGAAGGTAATTCCACATGAACCGTTCTGGCGTGGCCGCGCAGGCGAGCAGTTGTGCAAGGCTGTTCGCGGCCATTCTCTCGTTAACGCTCGTCCTCATGATGGCCGCACCCGGCATTGCCGCCCGAGCTTATGCAGATAGCGACACGGTTTACGAGACATGGGCCAGCTACAGCGCGGCAGAGGGAACGGCAGGCGTAACGTGGAACCTCGTCGCAAACGAGATGGACAAGCTCATCTACGGTGCGTATGACGCCTTCGAAGCCGGCGATGCCGACACTGCTTACAAATACATAAACGATTGCGCCTACTACGGCTGGTACGAGACCACCGGCTTCGAGCGCACCGTCATGGGGTCTATCGGCGGCGGCCGCGTCTCCGAGGTCGAGCTCGCGTTCTCTACGACGCGCTCGGCCGCGAAGAAAGGCGTGTCGCTCGAGGAGTTCAAGCAGGAATGCGATCATCTCTCGTCGCTCATCCACGAGGATGCCAACATCCTCGATGGCGTCACGAGCGGATCGGGCAGCTCGTCTTCTAACGGCGGGGCATCCGACTTCGAGCTGGCGACGGCCGAAGGCGTCACCATCTACGAGAAATGGTCCGACTTCAACGCGGCAAATCCCGACGCGAGCGTCACCTGGAACCTCGTCGCCGACGAGATGGACAAGCTGATCTACGGCGCATACGTGGCCTACGAGGCCGGCGATGCCGACACCGCGTACAAGTACATCAACAACGATGCATATTACGGCTGGTACGAGACCACCGGCTTCGAGCGCACCGTCATGGGGTCTATCGGCG
>CAMOUE010000059.1 GCA_946626265.1 uncultured Eggerthellaceae bacterium
CCCGGAAGCGGCTTTGTCGCCCGCGCTCTCGACAGCCGCGACGTCAACCGCCGCATCTGCCGTCGTGGACTTGGCGGACTTGCGCACACGGCGCTTGGGCTTTACGTCCTCCGCCTCGACGTTCACGATCTGCTCTTCGGTTACTTCTGCCATTTACGCGTTCTGCACTTTCTCCCAGTCTTTCATGAATGCGTCGAGGCCGCGGTCCGTCAGCGGATGCTGCACCATCTTCTTCAGCACGCCGAACGGCACAGTCGCGATGTCGGCGCCCATGAGCGCCGCCTGCGTCACATGGTTGGCGGAGCGCACCGACGCGGCGATGATCTCGATCTGCTCGCCGTTGACCGTCGAATCGGTGAAATCGTAGTTAGCTATGGCCTGCACAACGTTGTTCAGCTGGTCGAGGCCGTCTTCTGAGATGTCGTCGAAACGGCCGATGAACGGGCTGATGTAGCGCGCGCCCGCGCGTGCTGCCAGGATGGCCTGCGGCACCGAGAAGCACAGCGTCATGTTGACCGGGATGCCCTCGTCGGCGAGCGTGCGCGTCGCTGCGAGGCCTTCGACCATCGTCGGCACCTTCACGACGACGTTCGGCGCGATCGCCGCGAGCTCGCGACCGTCGCGCACGATCTCGTCGCGCGTCATGGCAACGCTTTCGGCGCTGACCGGACCGTCGACGATCTCGCAGATGCGCTTGATGTGATTGTGGAAATCATCGAGCTTGCCGCCGATCCGCGCATAGAGCGACGGGTTGGTCGTAACACCTGCCAAAGCCCCCCAGCTCGCAGCCTCTTCGATTTCGCTCAGGTCTGCGGTATCGAGAAAAAACTTCATGGCTCCTCCTTTAGGATGGGATTGCATGACGTGCGAGCACGGCGCAATGCGCCTACTTGCTTATGCACGAATAGGGAATTAAAAGGACAAAACTCATACTAGACGATGGTTATCGCCGTTGCAAGAAAAACCCTCAAACCCGCTTGTTAAACTCCATCGATGCCCGTCAATCGCCGCAGCGCCCTTTTTCAGGCCTACTCCCCTTCGGATTCCTCCTCCGTAGCGGCAGTTGACGGCGGCCACAGAATCGACGTGGCATCGTATTCGTCCTCCACGTACTCGGGGTCTTCGCCCGCGTCGACGGCGGCCATGAGCTTTGCCCACGCCTCCGGATTCCGATAGCACATCCACAGGTCCCACCCGAGCGGGTTCAAGTCGCCGTCCCACGGACCGCTCGCCTCGTAGACCGTCATCTCGCCGCCGGCAAACGCCGTGGCGAGCGACGTGAAGTCCCCGACCTCCATGTCGGTGCTCACGTATTGCGCCAGATCCATGATCGTGCCCGGCATCTCCGGAAGCGGAACCTCGAGTACCTTCTCCAGCACGGCGACCATGAGCTGCCGCACGTTTTCCTGGCGATGCTCGTCCTGGTCCTCGTCGTAATCCTTGCGGGCACGCGCGAAGAGCTGGGCGTGCTGGCCGTCGAGATGTTGGCGGCCCGCTTCCAGGTAGACGTCCTCGCCCGTGAGGGCGTCTTCGTACGATAGGTCAATATCGACGTCGACGTCCACGCCGCCGACGCGGTCGACGATGGATTGCAGGTCGGAGAAGCGCACGGACCCGTAATGCGAGATCTTCACGCCGGTCAGATCCTCGACAGCCTTGATGGAAGCAGCAACGCCGCCCCAGTTGAAGCATTCGTTGATCTTGGACCATCCGCCGGCTTCGTCCTGGTAGGGCGTGTCGCGCGGAATCGAGACTATCGTGAGCTTGCGGTTCTTCTGATCGACCCGGACGAGCATCATGACGTCCGAACGCTCGTAATCCCCGCTCTCGTATTCGTCATCCGACGTACCCGAACCTTCACGGGAATCAGAGCCCAAGATGAGAGCGTAGAACGGCTCGCCGTCCGCAACGGGCGTCAATGCGGCTATGGCAGCCGAGTCGGCGCCGTCGGCGAGCTTCTTGTTCAGGCTCGACACGTACCAGAACGCAGCGGCGCCGAGCAGGAGCAGCAATGCGACGATGACCGCGATGACGACCTTTGCCCTGCCCCCGCGCTTCTTCTGCATATTCCAATCGGGAGCAAACCCCGAATCGGCGCCGTCGGGAATAGGGGCAACGTCGGGGATGGGAGCCGCGTTGCGATAAGGCTGGCTCGCAGAACGGTCGGGCACCTGTGTCACGGGCACATAAGGACCCGTCGACTGACGCGCAAACGCCTGGGTCCGTTGCACGTCTCGAATAGATTGACCTTGGTAAGCGAACGCCTGGGTCGGCTGGTCCGCCTGGCTGGCAAAAACAGGACGGGCATACGCTTGGGTCGGCTGCCCAGCCTGACTCGCGCGCACCGGGCTCTCGTGCGCCTGGGTCGGCTGCTGCGCCGCTTCGCCCACACGCCGCTGGCTACGGACGGGGCTTTCGTCCCGATGGGAGGCATGCGGGAGCTCACGGGTCGAATCCGAGCCGTACCCGCCCCTCTCTTCGAGGACGTCGCCATAAGCGGTCGATGCTGGCTGGGCGTGCTTTCCCCGCCGCTCGCCGAGCCGACTGCCGGAACCGACTTCGATTTCCGTGGAAGGTTTTGCGTGTGCTGCGTGTTTGGGTGTTCGATTCTGCGCCAAAGCGTCTCTTCCCATCGGGGGCGTTGATATAGATTGAACTAGAGCGTAATGCTACTACACGGCTTCGAATCACATCGAATCTGGATACAATCAACAACGGACCGACAAGGGCATTCGCAAAGGGCGCACGAACGGGAAGCGTGCCAAACCTGACGATCTAGCGCATCGCGGCTGGCGCGAATGCGGGATGCCGCTTGTCCTTCTCGCTCAGGACGACTTTCGCCGGATCGAAGGCGTCGTCGCCCTCGAGCGGGGGCCATTCGATGCCTATGGTTGGATCGTTCCACATCAATCCGCCCTCGTCGCCGGGATGGTACACGTCATCGCACTTGTAGCAGAACTCGGCGCTCTCCGACAAGACCAGAAAGCCGTGCGCGAATCCGCGGGGGATGAAGAACTGCCGGTTGTTCTTCGCCGAGAGCACCGCGCCCGTCCATTGCCCGTACGTGCCGCTCCCCGGACGCAAGTCAACGGCAACATCGAACACCGTGCCGGATACGACGCGCACGAGTTTCGCCTGCGGGTGCTCGATTTGGTAATGGAGGCCCCTGAGCACTCCCCGAGTCGACGAGGACTGGTTGTCCTGAACGAACTCGGCGTCGATGCCTCCCGCCACGAAATCCGGGCGCTTGTACGTTTCCATGAAATAGCCCCGCTCGTCACCGTACGACTTCATGTCGACGATCACGACGCCGTCGATGGGCGTGCGCGTGAACGTGAAGTTCCCAGAAACTACCTGATCGTGTCCTGCCATGTACCCGAGGCTCCCCTCACATGATTCGAAACGTACTCGACGCCGCATTCTGTCATCGAGATCCTGCTCCCCTATTGCCCTTGTGCGGCGTATTTCGCCTCTGTGGCCTCCTTGGCTCCCTGCCACCACTCCACGTTGTCGCGGTACCACGCGATCGTGTCGGAGAGCCCCTCGGCAAAATCCGTGTGCGCGGGCTCCCAGCCCAGTTCGCGACGCAGCTTCGAGGCGTCGATCGCGTAGCGGCGGTCGTGGCCGGGCCGATCTCGGACCCAATCGAAGTCGTCGGGCCCGCGCCCCATCGCAGCCAGTATCGCGCGCAGGACGTCGATGTTCGACCGCTCGCCGTCGGCTCCAACGAGGTAGGTCTCGCCGGGCACGCCGCGCGTGAGCACGGCCCACACGGCGGAAGAGTGGTCTTCAGTGTGGATCCAGTCGCGCACGTTCTTCCCGTCGCCGTAGAGCTTCGGGCGGATACCGGACAGGATGTTCGTGATCTGGCGCGGGATGAACTTCTCGACATGCTGGCGCGGGCCGTAGTTGTTCGAGCAGTTCGAGATCGTCGCCGCAACCCCGTAGGTGCGATGCCAGGCGCGCACGAGCAGGTCGCTCGAGGCCTTGGTCGACGAGTAGGGGCTCGACGGCCGGTAGGGGGTCTCTTCGGTGAAACGCGCCGGGTCGTCGAGCGCCAGGTCGCCGTAGACCTCGTCGGTCGATATGTGGTGGAAGCGCGTTCCGTGGCGCCGTGCAGCCTCGAGCAGCTGGTAGGTGCCCTCGACGTTCGTGCGCACGAACGGCTCGGGATCGGCGATGGAGTTGTCGTTGTGCGATTCCGCCGCGAAGTGGACGACGGCGTCGGCGGTCGGGAACAGTTTTTCGAGCAGCCCGGCGTCGCATATGTCGCCGCGCACGAAGTCCATGCGGTCATCCGGGATTCCCGCGAGGTTGTCGAGGTTGCCGGCATAGGTGAGCTTGTCGAGCACCGTGACGTGCACGCCCGGCTGCCTGTCGACCACCCAGTGCACGAAGTTCGACCCGATGAAGCCGGCCCCGCCGGTCACGATGATGCTCTTCGGCTTGAATTCCTCTGCCATGTCTAGTCCCCCAACTCCGGTAGGTTATGCATGTAATCTGCCAGCGCATCGCGCCAAGGGCGCATCTCGTCGCCGACCGTATCGCGCAAACGGGCGTTCTCCAGGCTCGAATACGCCGGACGGTCCGCCGAATTCGGAAAACGCAGCTTGTACTCGGCGGACGTGAGCGGCTCCTTCTCGCAGGCGAGACCCGCCGCGTCGACGACGGCGCACGCGAAGTCGAACCAGCTGCACGTCCCGTTGTTCGTGCAATGGTATGTGCCGAAGTCCTCGCCCGATGCGAGCGCCAGTATCTCGTACGCAAGGTCGTTTGCGCTCGTGGGATTGCCCATCTGATCGCTAACGACCGATATCTTCCCGTGATCTTTCGCGAGCCTGATCATGGTCTTGGCGAAGTTTCGCCCGACATACCCGTAAAGCCACGCCGTGCGAACGATAAACGACCTTTCGCAAGCGTCCGCGACAAGCACTTCGCCAGCCCATTTCGTGCGTCCATACGCGGATATGGGGCAAACGTGGTCGGTTTCGACGCGCGGACGCGGATCGTCGCCCGCGAACACGTAATCGGTCGAGACGTGCACGAGCTTGGCGCCGCATGCCTGCGCGGATCGCGCGAGATAGAGCGCTCCGAGCGCATTCACCTTGAACGCGCCAGCTTCGTCTGATTCGCAACCGTCGACGTTAGTGACAGCGGCGCAGTTCACGACCATATCGTAGGGGCCGTGCGCGGCGAACCACGAACGAACCGCATGCGCATCCGATATGTCGAGAACGTCGTAATCGACGTAGTCGACGACGGCGTCCTCGTAACAGGAGGGAATCGCGCCGACCTCGGCTTCGCCGGTTTCGAGGCAGCGCCTAAGCTCGCTTCCCAGCTGCCCGCGCGCCCCCGTTACAAGCAATCTCACTCGTCATACCCCTTCCCGACGACGATCTTGCCCTCGGCGACCCTCAGCAGGTGGCTGCCGTATTCGCTCTTGGCGTAACGGTCGGCCGCCTCGAGCAACGCCTCGCGCCCGATCCAGCCGTTCTCGTAGGCTATCTCCTCGAGAATCGAGACCGGCAGACCCTGGCTGCGCTCGACGGCGCGCACGAACTCAGAGGCCTCGAAGAGGCTTTCCATCGTCCCCGTATCGAGCCAGGCATAGCCACGCCCGAGCGTCACGACGTTGAGCGATCCGTCAGCGAGGTACATCTGGTTGAGCGTGGTGATCTCGAGCTCGCCGCGGGCGGACGGCCGCACCTGCTTGGCTAGCTCGCAGACGCGCGAGTCATAGAAGTACAAGCCCGTGACCGCGTAACTGCTCTTGGGGTGCTCGGGCTTCTCCTCTATGGACACCGCGTTGAAGTCCGCATCGAATTCGACGACGCCGAAACGCTCGGGGTCGTCGACATGGTAACCGAACACGGTTGCGCCGCCGCGGCGTTCGGCCGACTCGACGGCGCGGCGAAGATGGCGCTTCAGACCGTTGCCGTAGAAGATGTTGTCGCCGAGCACGAGAGCGCACGGATCGCCGGCGATGAACTCCTCGCCGATGATGAAGGCCTGTGCGAGTCCGTCGGGTGACGGCTGTTCGGCATAGGAGAGCGCAAGCCCGAACTGAGATCCGTCGCCGAGCAGCCGCTCGAAGTTCGGCAGGTCCGTCGGCGTCGAGATGATGAGTATCTCGCGGATGCCCGCCATCATGAGCACGGACAGCGGGTAGTAGATCATGGGCTTGTCGTAGACCGGCAGCAGCTGCTTGCTGGTCACGGTGGTCAGCGGATACAGGCGCGTTCCGCTGCCGCCCGCGAGGACGATTCCCTTCATAGGCGCTCTCACTTTCATAATGTGAAAAAGGGGAGTCTCCCCTTTTTCACATTGTACGGGTTTAGATTGGGTATCCCATTCTAGTCTTCGTCAAGCAAGCGCTCGATCAGCGCGCGGATGGACTCGGCGCTGTTGAAGCTCGCGGGAACGATGTCCTTGGCGGGCACGGCGACATCGAACTCGTCGTCGATTGCTGCGATGATGGAGATGATGTCAAACGACGTGAGCACGCGGTCGTCGACCAGCGTGGTGCAGTTCTCGTAATCGGCGTCCTCGTTGACGTCCTGAAGAAGCTCGATGACCGATTCCAGCGTAGGTTCCATGCTTAACTCTCCTCTATTCCATTGCTCATTTCATGTGCGGGGTGTTCAAGGCGCTCGTCTCCGTGAAATCCCGCGCAACGACGAGCTCGCCTTCCTCCGCACGCATAATAATACGGGGCATCGTACGGCTGAGGAACAGATGAAGCCCCTCCGTCACCGAATAAGCACCGCAATTCTCGAATGCGAGCACGTCGCCTTCCCGCAAGTCCTGCAACTCGACGCCACGCGTCAGGATGTCGTTCGTGGTGCACAGGCTTCCGCAAACGCACCATTCTACGTGCTCGTCGCCCGCGTCCGCTCCCCCGCGCTCCTCAAGCGTGAGGTTCCTGATTATCGGCACCTTCATTCCCATGAGCTGTCCGACGTAAGCCAAATGGTTGATGCCGCCGTCGACGATGCAGTAGTTCGTTCCGTCATCGTGCGTCTTCAGGTCGTTGACAGAAGTGAGGTACGTGCCGCACTCCGTCGCGAAGAACCTTCCCATCTCGATGGTCAGCTCGACGCGTCCGGCCACCTCTTGGAGCGCATCGCGTAATTCGCGCGCAGGCTCAAGCGTGTCCGAGAAATCCTCGCCCTCGAAGAGCGGCACGCCCAAGCCGGGACCGTACTCCAAACGCTCGACCTCGAAACCGTGTTCGTCACGCAGCTCGTCGAACAGCCCGAGAAGCATCGAAAGCTCCTTGCGCTGATGCTTCAGCTTCTTGCGCTGCGTGCCGACGAAGTAGTGAATGCCCACGATGTTCAGATGAGGATAATCCTCCTTGTTGTCGACGAGCGACATGAGGTCTGCGCGCGACATGCCGAACTGGCTGCCCGAATTCAAGCGCGGCAACACGTCGAGAACCTGCCCGCGCACGGCGCCTTCCGCTTCGATGAGCGCAGCATGCTTGAGCGATTCCGCGGTGAACACGCCGACGCCGAACTCGGCGGCCTCGTGTACGGATTCCGGGGTCTTGTTCACGCCCGAGAACACGATCATGGCGGGGTCGACGTCGAGCTCCTCGCATATCGCGAGTTCACCGGGGCTGCACACCTCGAGCTTGTCGGCGACTTCCGCAGCCGCGGGGATGAGGAACGGGTTTGCCTTGATCGCGTAGCACAAGCCGACGTTGTCGCCGACGATCTCGCGAATGCATTGCATTCGCTGCTTGAACGCAATCGTGTCGAACACGAATGACGGCGTGCCGTATTCGTGCGCCACCTGGGCGTAATCAATGACTGCCATGCTATTTCACCTCTCCGGAAGCGAGCTTCGCGCGGTCGATCTTTCCGTTCTTCGACAACGGCATCTGCTCGAGCTGCTTGACGTTGTTCGGCATCATGAAGGGCGGCAGCGCTTCGTGCAGCCTGCCCGTGAGCGCCTTCTTGTCGATGTCGCCCGTGTAGAACATGCGGATGCGTTTCTTGACGCTGTCGTATATGCAGCACGCTCGCGACACGCCGTCGACGGCCTGGGCCGCCGCCTCGATCTCGCCGAGCTCGATGCGCTGCCCCATGTGCTTGATCTGGTGATCGACGCGCGAGAGGTACACGAGATTGCCGTTCCCATCGTACTTCGCGAGGTCGCCCGTCTTGTACACCATATCAAGATAGTCCTGGTGAAGCGGGTTTTGCATGAATGCCTTGGCAGTGCGCTCGACGTCGCGGTAGTAGCCGAGGGCGAGCGTCGGGCCGCCTACGTAGAGCTCGCCGGGCTGATCGGGCTCGGTGACCCGGGAGCCGTCCTCGCCCACGAGGAAGACGCTCTCGTTGGCAAACGGGACGCCGATGGGGATGCTCTCGTCGAGCGCGTACTCCCTATCGATGACGTGGTAGGTGCAATTGCACGTAATCTCGGTCGGGCCGTACACGTTGACGAACGTAGCGTCCGGCAAGGCCGCGCGCCAGACGTTGAGCTGCTTTATGGGCATGACCTCGCCACTGAAGGCGACGAGGCGCACCGTTTCGGGAACCTTGTAGTCGAAGCCCTTCATGATAGACACGAAGCACATGGCGCTCACCGCCCAGACGAGAACGGTCGGCTTGCGCTCGCAAAGGTAATCGAGCAGCTGGACGGGAACGCTGAAATACTCCCGCGGGATAAGGTGAACCGTGGCACCGAGGTAGATACTCGTGTAGATGTCCTTCACCGACACGTCGAAATCGAGCGGGGCCTGGTTGGCGAACACGTCGTCGGAATTGATGCCAAGCGTTTCTGCGAATATGGGAATGAAATCGATTACGGACGCATGCCCTACCGCCACGCCTTTCGGCGTGCCCGTCGACCCACTCGTGAAGTTAATGTAGAGGGGGTCGGTCGCGAGCGCACCCGCGCGGCGCTCGGCAAGGGCGTTTTCGTCGATGGCGCCATCGAGCAAGGATTCCACCTCGACGACGGCAAGCCCCTCGGGAAACGTTTCGCGCGCCTGCTCCGCGCTGCCCGCATCGACGACCACGAGCGCGGGCTGCAGCTTCTCGACGATTTTCTCGACGCGCTGTTGCGGTTGGCGCAAATCGACGAACGAATAGCAGCAGCCGGCATACACTGCGCCGAACAGCGCGCATATGGCGCGCGTCGTCTTGTCGAGATAGATTGCGACCGGCGTGCGCGGGTTGGCGTGCGTTGCCAGGTAGGAGCCGATCGCCCGAGCCTTCTGCACAAGATCGGCGTAGGTCACCTCAGAATCGACGTCGGCGAACGCCACCTTGTCCGGCTGCCGTTCCACCTGCGTCTCGAGCCATTCGAGTACGTTTCGCATGGATTTCCTCCTTGCAATCGCTTTTTCGCGCCGAAACCGGCTAGAACGTGATGTTGTGCTCGGCGTACTTCTCGTACGGAACGTCCTTGCCGACGCCTCGGCCGCATACGCGCACCTTGTAGACGCCCTTCTCTTCGGCGGGATAATCATAATTTGCGTCGGTCGACCAATCGCGGACGACCTCGAACTCGTCCGAGTTTGGCTTCATGACCTGTACCTGGTATTCGATCTTGTAGCCACGTCCTCCGAAGCTGCGCATGTGGAGCTTGATCGCGTCGGCGGTCACTTCGCTCGTGTAGTGAACCATCGCCGTGTACTCCATGCTTCTCAGGCGCTCTTCGTATGTCCAGAACAGCTTGCTGGTGTCCTCGCCGGCCTCGTGCATGAGCATGAGCTTGGCCAACGCGCCGCTGAAAATCGCCCCACCGGCCGAGTTCATGTGCTGGCAGTCCGCATGATGCCATTCCTGGCACACATAGAACTCGGGCTTCATCAGGTTGAAGTCGTAGTATGTTCCGCCATGCTCCTCGACGAGCCGTTGGACCTCCCTCGTCATCTCATCGTAGATCTTGTGCATGCCAATGTAGCTGTAGTCGGGCAAAGGCGGCGCGACGCCGATGAACTCGATACCGTTCTCCCGGCAGAAATCGCACGCGTCGAGCAGCTTTTCGATTTTCTTCGCATCGAATTGCGAACCGTTGAAACGCGTGGCGAAGTTGTCATACGTATCGGTATTGCGGTTGTACACGTCGTCGTAGTTCGCATAGCCGCGCCCGTAATAGTGCCAGCCCTTCTCGTTGATCTCGGCAGCGCGGATGAACGGCGTGCCGTCGAGCTGCATGACCACGTTTCGGGGAATGCTCTTCAAGCCGTCCTTCACGTACTGCTCGGTCCAGGGGAACAGCCAATTGATCGACTTCTCGTCAAACAGCCAATCGTTGTTGTCGAGCGCATAGGCCAGGTCGTCGTAGATCTCGAACGGGCTGTCGTTTTCCCAGTGCCACTTCTCGTTCATGAGCACGCGCCCGGGATACATGTCGTACGCACCCTGGTAATTGGCGAAATCGATGCCGTAGATCACCCGCTTGAGGTTGTGCTTGCTCGCCGCCTCGCGCAGCGCGATGAACGACTCGGGCGTCTCCTGGCTCGGCGTGCACATGTTGAAGGAATTCGTGCCGAGCACGCCGTCGAGCACGCGCGGATCGAACGCGCGCTCCGAGAGCGACGTGCCGATGATGACCGTGTCGAGGTTTTCCTGCTTGTTGAACTCGCTCCACATGACCTGGCTCTTGGAGCCGTAGGGCACCATGACGAAGGAGGTGAGCTGCACGCCCGCGATGACGACGAGGAGCGTGAGCAGGCCGATTGCGATTCCCTTTATCTTCTTAGAAATTTGCATACATGAACCCTCCCGCCGAGGCGAACATGTACGACGACGCTGTCGCCACGATAAGGAACGCGTAAATGACCCCGCGCAGCACGAACGGCAGGCCGAGGACCTTCTTGTTCACGTCGATGCCGCACTCACGCAGCACGCTCACGACGAACA
>CAMOUE010000060.1 GCA_946626265.1 uncultured Eggerthellaceae bacterium
CGAATGCGAGCTTCTCATATACGAGGCGGCGCGCGCCCAGCTCGTCAACCAGGTCGTGAGGCCTTCCCTCGCGCGCGGCGCGATCGTGCTGTGCGACCGCTTCACCGATTCCACGGTCGCCTACCAGTCGTTCGGCCGCGGTATCGAACGGACGTTCGTAGAGCGTGCGAGCGCGTTCGCGTGCGCGGGCGTGAAGCCCGACCGCACGATACTCATGATGACGGGCGGCGACGCCGAGGAGGGGCTCGATAGGGCGACCCACAACAAGCACGCCGACCGCCTCGAGATGGCGGGCGTCGACTTCCACGAGCGCGTGAACGCGGGCTTCAGGCAGCTCGCCGCGGAAGAACCCGACCGAATCCGCATCGTCGTGTCCGACGACTCGAAGGTCGCCACGGCGAGAAAGGTGTTCGATCAGCTCTCGGACCTGTTCGACTGGATGTCCGACGAGGACGTCTGCAACGACGACTTCTTCAAGGCGCTCGTGATGCGCCGCTACTCGATGGGGATCTGATGTTCCGTGGCTGATGTGTTCGACCAGATATTCGGCCAGCCGCGCGTACGCGACTTCCTCCGCGCGAGCGTGAGGTCGGACCGCGTCACGCATGCGTACCTGTTCACGGGCCCTGCCGGCTCGAACAAGACGCAATCTGCCTACGCGCTGGCAAGCGCGCTCCTCTGCGAGAACGGCGGTTGCGGCACGTGCGACACGTGCAAGCGCATCGCGCGGCGCAAGCATCCCGACGTGCGCTACTACGCGCCCGAGGGCGCCGGGGGCTATCTGATCGAGCAGATCCGCGACATCGTGGCGGACGCCTCGCTCGCCCCGATCCAGGCGGACAGGAAGATATACATCCTCGACCGCGTCGACCTGCTCGGCGTGGCCGCCGCGAACGCGTTTCTGAAAACGCTCGAGGAGCCGCCTGCCGACGTCGTGCTCGTGCTGCTCGGGCGCACGCGCGAAAGCGTGCTCCCGACGATTGTCTCGCGCTGCTCGGTCGTCCCGTTCAGGCATATCCCCGCCAGCGAGGCGGCAGCCATCCTCGCCCAGAAGACGGGCGCGTCGGTCGAGACCGCGAAGATCGCCATAGAGTCGTGCGGAGGCTCGATCACGCGCGGCATCGAGTTCATGAAATCGAACGAGCGGCTCGTGTTCAGGCGCAAGGTGCTCGACGTCCTCGCGCGCATCGACCGATGCGATTCGTGGGACCTGATCGGCTTGGCAAGCGAGCTCGTCGTCGAGGCGAAGGCGCCGCTCGATTCCGTGCGCGCCGCGCATGAGGCGGAGCTCGCCGAGAACGCGGACTTCCTCGCGAAATCGGCCATCCGCCAGATAGAGGCCCGCAACAAGCGCGAGCTCACGGCGCGCAGCCTCGAGTCGTTCAGGCAGATGACCGCGATCATCGCGTCTTTCCTGCGCGACGTGCTGGCCGTATGCGCCGAGACGCCGGAGCTCGTCATCAACGTCGACGTGCGCGATTCGGTCGAAGAGGTCGCGTCGCGGGTCGACGAGGCGCGCGTCGTGAGGGCGCTCGCGGCCGTGAACGCCTGCAACGAGGCCATTTCGTATAATGTATCCCCAGAAACGTGCATCGACGCGTTGCTGTTCGAGATAGGAGATTCCCTTTATGGTACGCATAGCCCCCGTTAGGCTTGCTTTCAACCCGAAAACGCTGTGGTTCGACGCGGCGGGCTTCGAGCTGCACGTGAACGACAAGGTCGTCGTGCAGACGGCGCGCGGGCTCGAGTTCGGCACGGTTGCCAACGCCCCCTTCGACATGGAGAAGGAGGACATGGGCAAGCTGAAGTCGCCCTTGAAGCCGGTCAAGCGCCTCGCAACGGACGAGGACGTCGTGCGTTCGGACGAGCTCGCGGAGAAGGGTCGCGCTGCGCTCCCCACGTTCAAGTCCATCGCCGCCGAAACGGTTCCCGAGATGAACCCGGTGGCCGTGGAGTTCATGTTCGACGGCGACAAGGCCGTGTTCTACTTCGAGTCGGAAGACCGGGTGGATTTCAGGGGCCTCGTCAAGAAGCTCGCATCCGAGTTCCACGTGCGCGTCGACATGAAGCAGATCGGCGTGCGCGACGAGGCGCGGATCGTCGGCGGCATCGGCCATTGCGGCCAGGAGCTGTGCTGCCGGAGGCTCGGCGGAAACTTCGACCCCGTCTCGATCCGCATGGCAAAGGAACAGGACCTCTCGCTCAACCCGCAGAAGATCTCGGGCCTGTGCGGACGCCTCATGTGCTGCTTGCGCTACGAGTACGAGGCCTACAAGGACTTCCATAGCAGGGCGCCGAAGAAGAACGCGAAGATCGAGACGCCCGACGGCGAGGGCAAGGTCGTCGAGATGAACGTGCCGCGCGAGGTCATATCGATCAAGGTCGGCGACGAGAAGCCCGTGCGCGTCCCGCTTGCCGACATGGAGCCTCCCGAGGAAGGCGCCCGGCCGACGGCGGTCGGCGAGGAGGCGTGGCAGCGTGCCAACGAGCCCGCGGGCCTGGTGGTCGAAAGCGCCCTCAACCTCTTCACGAACCAGCTGACCGGCGAGGACAAGCTCGCCGAGCCCGGCAAGATGCGCCATGTGCACGGCGAGGACCAGCAGCCGAAGAAGAGCAGGTCGCGTTCGCGGAGGCGCGGAGGCGGCCGCGGCCAGAAGGCCGAGAGGCCCGATGAGGCGAAGGCCCAAGAGACGCAGCAGGCGCGCAAGCCCCGCCGCAGGCGCTCCACCACCGTGAAGTCGGATGGAACGGCGCAGACGACGGAGATCCAGGGCGGCCAGCAGACACGGGACGGACAGCAGAAGCAGGGCGGCCAGCAGAGGCAGGGCAAGCAGGCCGAAGCCTCGCAGGACGGCGCCAGGAAGTCGTCCTCTCGCCGCCGCTCGCGCAGCAGGTCCGGCTCCAAGCAGCGCGCCGAGGCGACGGAGCAGCGCCAGGAGGCGAAGACCGTCCAGGTCGGGAGGAACTCCTCGGCGCTTCGGTCCGGCCGCCAGCAGCAACAGCCCGCCGAAGGGGGAGAGGCGCCGAAGGAGAAGAAGAGCTCGAACCGCCGCCGGCGCCGCAGGTCGCATAAGAGCAGCTCGAACAACAATGCAGGGACGCCCGCTGAATAGGCGGTAGGCCAGACGAAAGATCGCCTGAGGACAAGCGAATCGAGGACACCATGAACATAGATTACGCAGCGTTGACCGACCTTTACCAGATCACGATGGCCCAAGGCTACTTCGAGCATGGCATGGGGTCGACGGAGGCATGCTTCCACATGTACTTCAGGTCCTACCCGTTCAAAGGCGGCTACGCGGTCGCATGCGGCATGGACCAGCTCGCGGAGCTCGTCGAGACGTACCGTTTCAACGAACGGGACGTCGACTACCTCGCGGGCCTCGACGCGCCGGGCGGCGGCAAGCTCTTCAAGGACGACTTCCTCCAATACCTTTCCGAGTTCAAGCTCAGCGTCGACATCGATGCGGTGGCCGAGGGGACGATCGTGTTCCCCAACGAGCCGCTCGTTCGGGTGAAAGGCCCCATCCTCGAATGCCAGCTCATCGAGACGCCGCTTTTGAACTGCGTGAACTTCGAAACGCTCATCGCCACGAAGGCAGCCCGCGTATGCCAGGCCGCCGGAACCCCCGTGGCCGAGTTCGGCCTCAGGCGCGCGCAGGGCGTCGCGGGCGGCGTGTGGGCTTCCCGCGCCGCAGTCGTGGGCGGCTGCGCTTCGACGTCCAACGTGCTCGCCGGCCGCATGTTCAACATACCCGTTTCGGGCACGCACGCGCATTCGTGGGTCATGTCGTTCGACTCCGAGCTCGAGGCTTTCCGCGCCTACGCAGCGTCGTTCCCGAACAACTGCATCCTGCTCGTGGACACGTACGACGTCGAGCAGGGCATCCGCAACGCCATCACCGTCGGGCTCGAGATGCGCGAGCGCGGCGAGAGGCTCATGGGCATCCGCATCGATTCCGGCGACCTCACGTGGCTGGCGAAGATGGCGCGCCGCATGCTCGACGAGGCCGGGCTGGACGATTGCGGCATCGTGCTGTCGAACGACCTGGACGAGTACACGATCCGCTCCATCAGGCAGGAGGGCGTCGACGTCATGTCATGGGGCGTCGGCACGAAGCTCGCCTGCGCCTACGACCAGCCGACGCTCGGCGGCGTGTACAAGCTCTCGTGCACGCGCCCGCAGGGAAGCGACGCCTGGGTCGACCACATAAAGATCAGCGAGTCCATCCAGAAGCTCACGACGCCGGGCGTGCTCGACGTTAGGCGCTACTACGCCGAGGACGGGCGCATCGCCGGCGACATGGTCTTGGACGTTAACGCCGTCTTGGACCCGACCGAGACCATCGTCGATCCCTATGACAGCCTCAGGCGCAAGAAGCTTTTGGGGAAGCGCTTCGAGACGTTGCTCAAGCCGCTGGCGAGATCCGGGAAGAACGTGCTTCCGAGCGATATGCGTGACGCCACGAAGGCGAGGGCGCGTGTGCGCGAGGGCCTCGAGACGCTCGACGAGACGCAGAAGCGCCTGCTGAACCCCCACACGTATCCGGTCGGCCTCGAGAAGGGCCTTTTCGAGCGCCGTAGCGCTCTCGTAGCAAAGATGAAGGGTTTCGAGTAACGGGCCGCGCGTCGCGAAAATAGTCTATCCTTAGTAGCCGATATTGAAAGCGACTGCAAATGAGGTACGTCCGTGACGGATGTTAAATGCAATGTGATTGTCGACTCGTGCTGCGACTTGCCCGCATCGGTCGTCGATGTTCCCGGCGTCGAGGTGATCAAGTTCCCGTACCTGCTCGACGGCGAAGAGCACTTCGACGACATGTACACGACGATGACCGCGCACGACTACTACGAATCGTTGAGGAAAGGCGCGCAGCCGTCGACGGCCCAGATCCCCATAGCGGTGCTCCTGGACGCGTTCACGCGGGCGATCGAATCGGGCGTCCCGACCGTCTACCTCAGCTTCACGAGCGGATTGTCGGGAAGCTTCAACACGGCGCTGATGCTGCGCGACGAGCTCGTGAAAGAGCACCCCGAAGCCGAGCTCTACGTCATCGACACGAAGCTCGCCTCCATCGCCGAGGGCTTGCTCGTGTACGAGGCGATTCGCCAACGCTCGCGCGGCCTGACCGCCGCCGAGCTCGTCGACTGGGTCGAGGAGGCCCGCTACTTCGTGAACGAGCAGTTCATGGTCGACGACCTGGAATCGCTCAAGCGGGGCGGCCGCATCCCGGCCTCCGTCGCATTCGCCGGCTCGAAACTCGACGTCAAGCCGATGCTCGACATATCGCTCGACGGGCGGTTGTCGCTCACGGGCGTCGCACGCGGCCGCAAGAAGGGCCTGAGGCAGCTCGCCGAGTACTTCCGGAAGCACCGCGTCGAGACCGGGCGGAGCACGCAGGTCGTCATCGGCAGCGCCGATTGCCCGAAGGACGTCGAGCGCCTGAAGGAGGAGCTCTACAAGGTCGACGAGAGCGTGCTGTTCCTCGAGACATCGATCGGTCCTGTCATCGGCAGCCACGTGGGGCCCGGCATGATCGCCATCGCCTTCATGGGCATCGACAGCCGCGAGGACCTGTCCGTCTCCGACAGAATCGCGAAGAAGGTCCGCCGCAAGTAGCGCGGGCAACGGGGGTCAACCATGTCTCAAACGTATTACTACACCGGGCACGATACGATCGGCGCCCACATCGCGCATCGCCTCGGTGCTTCGGGATGGACGCGCGTCGACGATGTGGCCGACGCGGACTTCGCGTTCACGTACTGCACCCATGCAGGCGCGCTCGAAGATGCGTACTTCGAGCAGGACGGTCTCGTGAAGAACGCGGAGCCCGGCACGGTGCTCATCGACCTCTCGCCCTCGACGCCGTCGTTCGCCCGCGAGGTCTCGGCCGTGGCGACGGTGAGCGACCTCGTTCCCGTCGAGGCGCCGATCGCGCTGATCGACCCCCATGGGGCGGAGGCGTTCGACGACCTCGACAACATCGTCTGCTACCTCGCCGGCGACGAGGATGCGATCGAGAGCGCCCGCGACGTGCTCGCGCTCATCGCCGGGACCGTCGTCGCCACGGGCGGCGCGGGAACGGCGCAGCTCGCCAAGACCGCCCATACGGTCCAGGTTGCCGGCCAGATCATGTCCGCCGTTGAGGCGGATGCCATCCGGCGGGCGACGCGTGCGGCCGGCCTCGTGGGCGAGATGGGCGAAGCGGGCGAGCCGAAGGCGAGAAACGCCGCGCCGGCGTCGTCGAGCCCGTTTCTCACGGAGCTCGGGCGCTCGACGGAGCGCGCGATCGCGCAAGACGATTTCGAGGGGCCCTACACCGTGGAGATGCTCATGGCCGAGGTCGTGGCCGCGATGACGGCAGCCGACGACGTCGACCTCATCTTGCCGCAACTCGAGGCCATCATGCACCTTCTCGAGGTCATCGCGGTCATCGGCGGCGCCGACATGGCCCCCGCCTCCGTTTCGCTCGCCTACCGCAGCGAGGAGGAGAGCGCGCGCGTCGGGCTCGACTGGACGCGCGCCGCGAGCCTGTTCTCCGATCACGAGCACCATCACGGCGAGCACGGCGACGAGGACGACCTTGACGACTACGACGCATTCGACGATTACGAGAGCTTCGGGGGATTCGGCGGCGGTTTCGGTGGCTACTCCGCGAACTAACCCGAGCGCAAGCCCGTGCAATCTCTGCCCGAGGAAGTGCGGGGCACTGCGCGATAGGGGACAGCGGGGCTATTGCGGGGCCGGGGCCGAGATCCGCGCCGCGCGCGCCGCGCTGCACTACTGGGAGGAGCCTCCCATCTCGGGCGAGGACGGCAGCGGCACGGTCTTCTTCACGTATTGCCCGCTGAGGTGCGTCTATTGCCAGAACCGGACCATAGCGGAAGGCGAGGCGGGCTGCACGCTCGAGGCCGGGCAGCTCGCCGACGCGTTCCTCTCGCTGCAAGAGCAGGGCGCGCTCAACGTCAACTGTGTCACCCCGACCCACTACTCCCCGCAGATCGCCGAGGCCGTGTCTAAGGCGCGATCGCGCGGGCTGCACCTTCCCATCGTGTGGAACACCTCCGGATACGAGCTGCCCGAAGTCGTGGAATGGCTCGACGGCACGGTAGATGTCTACCTCGCCGATTTCAAGTACGCCGACGAGGAGCTCGCCCGGCACTACTCGAACGCACCGGACTACCCCGAGGTGGCGCTTCGCGCGATCGCCTCGATGGTCGAGACGGCGGGCACGCCCGCCTACGACGACTACCACGGGCAGAGGCGCATGGTGTCGGGCGTCGTCGTGAGGCACATGGTGCTCCCGGGCGCCGTCGAGCACTCCCTGAAGGCGGTCGAGCTGCTCTACCGGACGTTCGGCGACGACGTGCTGTACTCGATCATGAACCAGTACACGCCCGTCATGGCCGAGTCCGTCTCCGCACGCTTTCCCGAGCTGGCGAAACGCGTCGATGCGCAAGACTACGCCCGCGTCCTCGACTTCGCAGACGAGATGGGGCTAGACGATTACTTCTGGCAGGACGGCCCCGCTGCCGAGGAGAGCTTCATCCCGCGATGGGACGGGACGGGTCTCGGGCAGGTTCTTCCATAGGCGCACGGGCATGAAATGGCGCCTCAGTTCGGGGTTGTAGCGGGCCTCGATCGAGAGCGTGTCGTAGAAGCGCTGCCAGAGGCGCTCGACGTAGCCGTCCTCGGACGTGCGCGCCGGGATGCGCGCCGCCTCGCCGTCCACGAGCTCCCAGTCGTTCCCGTCATAGACGCCGGCCATCTTGTGGCATTCGTCGTAGATCATGAAGGGCTGGATGTTGAACCGTGCGACGAAGTGGGGCATCACGAGCGGCACGACCCGCGCGTTGGGGTTGCACCGGGCGAACCACACGCCGTTCTCGAGCTCCGAGAAGCGGACGAACTGCCGCATCTTCTCCTCTTCGTTCGCGACGCGCCGCTCGAGCGCGAGCAGGTTTTGGACGATGGGATTCGCCTCGTCGGAGAGCACCGAGCGCCTCTTGTCGCGTTTGACGCTTCGGTCCATGACGTAGCGGACGAAGTCGAGGACGATGACGCCGGCTTCGGGCGCATCATGGGCCGAGGCGCGCGCGGCGGCCCCGAACGCGCGCGAGCCCGCCTCGCGCTCGATGCCGCGGCGCACCCTGAGCGCGCGCTCGTAGTCCGTAGAGACGTATATAGCTGACTGGCCGAGCCGCGGCTGGTAGCGCTGTTCCGCGACCACGTCTTCGGGGTGCTCGCGGCGGACGTAGGATTCGAACACGCAGCAGAGCATGCCCTCGAGCGAGCCGTCGTGCAGGTAGGCGACGTTTCTGAGCGGTTCGGGGCGCGTCAGCTCCATTGCGCGAGCACCTCGCTTCCAGGTAGGGCCGGCTGTGCCGCCTCGGGTTCGAAGAGGCTCATCTGGCCGGGCAGGACGTTGCCGGCGCGCCTTCCATGCCGGCCCCCGTCGATGGGAGAGGCGAGCTGGGCCCGCATGGATTCCCTGGTGAAGGGCACGCCCTTTCCCATGTAGGAGCCGTTGCACGTTATGAAGTAGCGGGCGCGCTTGTACGCGATCCCGAGCTTGCGCAGCTCCGGCTCGCGCAACGTCGCGGTCTTGCGCGCACGTACTATCTTGCGGGCGCCGACGGGGCCGATGCCGGGCACGCGCAGCAGCATCTCGATGGGCGCGGCGTTCACCTCGACGGGGAACGCCTCGAGATGGTTGAGCGCCCAGTTCGCCTTCGGGTCGACGTCGGCGTCGAGGAACGGGTGCTTCTCGTCGATGAGCTCGGCCACGTCGTAGCGGTAGAACCGCATGAGCCAGTCGGCCTGGTAGAGCCGGTGCTCGCGGTTGAGCTGGACGCCGTCGGTCTGTGGGAGCCGCGAATCGCTCGAGACGGGCAGGTAGGCGCTGAAGAAGACGCGCTTCAAGTCGAGCGAGCGGTACAGCGCCGCCGAGAGGTTGAGTATCTGGAAGTCCGTCTCGGGGGTGGCACCTATGATCATCTGCGTGGATTGGCCCGCAGGCGCGAAAGCCTCGGCCTTCCGGGCGATCGTGGTCTTGCGCTGGTAGAACGTGGGCTTCTTTCTGACGAGGGCCCTCGTCTCCGCGTCCTCGGCGATGCTTTGCTGGATTTGGCGCATGGGGGCCAAGATACGTTGGCGGCTCTTCTGCGGGGCGAGCAGGTCGAGGCTCTTGCGGGAGGGGAGCTCGAGGTTCACGCTCAGACGGTCTGAGAGCCTTCCTAAGCGGTCGATGAGCTCCGGGGAGGTTCCTGGTACGGCTTTCGCATGGATGTAGCCCCTAAACCCGTATTCCTCGCGGAGGATCGTTAACGTCCTGATCGCGAGCTCGGTTGTGTAGTCGGGGGATTTGACGACGCCCGAGCTGAGGAACAGGCCCTCGATGTAGTTGCGGCGGTAGAACTGGATCGTGAGGTCCGCGAGCTCGCGGGGCTCGAAGCACGCGCGCAGGACCTCGTTCGACCGGCGGTTCACGCAGTATGCGCAATCGTAGACGCACTCGTTCGTGAGCAGGACCTTCAGCAGGCTGATGCAGCGCCCGTCCGCCGTGAAGCTATGGCAGAGCCCGGCGGAGGACGAATTGCCGAGAGCGCCGCGCTTGGCGGCCCGGCTTGCCCCCGACGACGTGCACGCGACGTCGTATTTCGCCGCGTCGGCAAGTATTTCGAGCTTCGCGATTAGATCCATGCAAACACCTGTTCGTTATCGTAAATGTATAGTAAACGAACAGGTGTACGAAGTCAATAAGTGCGAGGGTTGTTGCGGTTGGTTTCTTGCGAGGTTTCTTGCGACATCCGCGCGATAAGGTACAATGTCTGTGCGTTTCAAACGCGAGGCGATTGCGGTTTCGCCTGATTGGCCAGCGTGGCTCAACGGTAGAGCAACTGATTTGTAATCAGTGGGTTGCGGGTTCGATTCCTGTCGCTGGCTCCACGTTTGAACTGGGGAAACGGTAGAGTGAAACACGATCGTTTCCCCTTTCTTTTGTCCATGGCTCGCGGTTTCCCACGGCCTCTGGTTGCCCACGGCTCCCGATCGCCCACCGCTCCCGGTTGCTCACGGCTCCCGAAAGGCGGGGCTGTAAGCCCGCGCGTCTCCGCATTTATTTCCGGAAGGGACTGCGTCAACGCATTTGGGGGTATGGGCGAATAACCCGCATACATGAGTTAACCGCGGTTAAACCCCGCGTTTCGCACACACAACTGGAATATACGTGCACGGCCACGCGATTTTGCACGCATATGACGGTTGCGTGTGCGAAATACGGGGTTGCCCTTGGCTAACTTGCGTGATTCGCACACACAACTGGAAAATGCGTGCAACCGGCGGCCCCCGTGCACGTATATTCCAGTTGTGTGTGCGTTTCGCAGGGTTTAGCTTTAGCTAACATTTGGCTTCCAATAGCCTCAATTATGAGATCCTCGGCAACACAAAGTGGAGCTGTTTCTGGAGCCGTTTTTGGCGTTGTTCGTGGCGGTCGAAAGAAACAGCCGAAACAGGCGATAGAAAGAAGAAGCTAGAACATGCGGAAAGCTACTATGAGCAAGTTCGCAACAGGAATCGGGTAGCGGTATTAGAAAAGTAGGAAACGAAAGCGGATTGTCGCTTCATGGGATTGAGCGGGCTTTCAACCACCTGTTGGTTGAAGAGCTAATTGGACGACGGCGTTCATAGGTTCTACCCGGACTACGAGATATCGCAGTCACTTCATCGTTTGCTTGACGGTGAGGATATACGGCCTCGCGATCGGAACGTGTTTGCGCACGGCTATCTTGAATCGGTGTACATGGAACAAGGTTTGCAATGAGTCGCCGAACGGCAAGGCCGCAACCGAGCCGAACGGCAAGGCC
>CAMOUE010000061.1 GCA_946626265.1 uncultured Eggerthellaceae bacterium
CGGCCTCGGTCTTGGGGTTGATGCCCTTGATGGCGGGAACGTCGACCGGGCTCGGAAGGTACTCGACGACGGCGTCGAGCAGCTCCTGGACGCCCTTGTTCTTGTAGGACGAGCCGACGAACACGGGATGAAGCTTGCAGGCGATCGTGCCCTTGCGGATGGCCGCCTTGAGCTCCTCGACCGTGATGGGCTCTTCCATGAGGACCTTCTCCATCAGGTCGTCGTCGCAGTCGGCGGCAGCCTCGAGCAGCTCCTGGTAACGGATCTCGACCTCGTCAGCGTACTCGGCGGGGATCTCGTCCATCTTCTCGGGATACGTCATGCCCTTGTCGTCCGCCTTGAAGTCCCAAGCGGTCTTCGTGGCGAGGTCGATGACGCCCCAGAACTGGTCCTCGGAGCCCATCGGAATCTGGGCGGCGACGGCCGGCGCGTCGAGACGGTCCTTCATGGTCTGGATGGCATGGAAGAAATCGGCGCCGACGCGGTCGTACTTGTTAATGTAGGCGATGCGGGGCACGCCGTAGCGGCTCGCCTGACGCCATACGGTCTCGGACTGCGGCTGGACGCCGGCAACCGCGTCGAACACGGCCACGGCGCCGTCGAGGACGCGCAGGGAGCGCTCTACCTCGGCCGTGAAGTCCACGTGGCCCGGAGTGTCGATGATCTGGAAACGGTACGGTTTTCCGTCAGCCTCGCCGCCCGGGTAGTTCCAGAAGCACGTGGTGGCAGCAGAGGTGATGGTGACGCCGCGCTCCTGTTCCTGGATCATCCAGTCCATGGTAGCTGCGCCGTCGTGGACCTCGCCCACTTTGTGCGTCTTTCCTGTGTAGTAGAGGATACGCTCGGTCGTCGTGGTCTTGCCCGCATCGATGTGGGCCATGATCCCGATGTTTCGCGTATCGTGTAGATCTTGTTTCGCCATATACTATGCGCCCTTCTTAGAAACGGTAGTGCGAGAACGCACGGTTGGACTCGGCCATCTTGTACAGGTCCTCGCGGCGCTTAACGGATGCGCCGGTGCCGTTGACGGCATCCATGATCTCGGCGGCGAGACGCTCCTTCATGGTGTGCTCGCGGCGCTTGCGCGAGAAGTCGACCATCCAGCGGATAGCGAGCTGGTTGGCACGACGGGAGTTGACCTCCATCGGCACCTGGTAGGTGGCGCCGCCCACGCGCTTGGGCTTGACTTCGAGGGTCGGGCGGATGTTGTCCATGGCCTTCTTGAACATGGACAGCGCATCTTCGCCGGTCTTCTGCTCGACGATGTCGAAAGCGCCGTAGACGATGTCCTCGGCGAGCGACTTCTTGCCATCGAGCAAGACCTTGTTGATCAGCTGCGTGACCAAACGGTTGTTGTACTTGGCATCCGGCTGCACTTCGCGGCGGATGGCTGCTGCACGACGCGGCATGTAATTACTCCTTCTTTCCTTGCGCGCTTCGGGGCGTTTTCCCGCCCATTAGAAATGTGCTTCCAAACGTATCCGCACATTCCCGCGCGACTTACCTGATGTTATTTGGGGCGCTTGGCGCCGTAGCGGCTACGGGCCTGCTTGCGGCCGTCGACGGCAGCGCAGTCGAGGGCGGCGCGGATGACCTTGTAGCGGACACCGGGGAGGTCCTTGACACGGCCGCCGCGGATGAGCACCATCGAGTGCTCCTGCAGATTGTGGCCGATGCCCGGGATGTAGGCCGTAACCTCCATGCCGTTGACCAGGCGAACGCGGCAGACCTTGCGAAGAGCCGAGTTCGGCTTCTTCGGCGTGGTGGTGTACACGCGGGTGCACACGCCACGCTTCTGCGGGTTGCCCTTCATAGCAGGCGTCTTGGACTTGTCGACCTGCTTCTTGCGGCCCTTGCGGACCAGCTGGTTAATTGTAGGCACTTGCTTCTCCTTTATCCTGCGGACCGCTTTCCCCTTCCGGCGTAGCAGCCCAATCGCGGATCTCGAACGTCGTCACGATCGCGACCCCTTCTTGCTTGTTGACCGTATGGACATGCCGAGCACCTCCGGCAATCTGCAGCACCAGACGCCTTATAGCCTCGACCTGCCGTTATAATCAACGGTGTCTCGTGTGCGTTCAGCTGATACGCGCACGAAAACATGCGCCCCTCGCGAGACGCGAAGCGAAACGATACTCTCGCTCATCAGGCTTGTCAAACGACACGCATCCGGGCGTATCCATAGCGTGACACAATTCATCCACATGCCGTTCACACATGCAGGCGAGCCCGCGCCCACCGCCGGCATCCGAACCCGATACGCCTTTAGAAATGGGAGGACAGCTTGTTCAGATGGCGGTTGAACGACCGAGGCGTCGCTTCCTTGAGAAGGTGCTGGCCCTTGTTCAGCGCGTCGATGCGTATGCACTCCCCCTCGCTCAGGGGCTCGCGCAGCACTTCGACGTTAAGCCTCATGTGCTCGACGTTCCCGCCGCGCGGCAAGGGGATCACTTTTCGCCGCACCATCCACGCGACGATGACCTGGGCCGGCGTTGCTCCGTAATTGTGTGCTATGCCCGCGATCGTCAAATCGTAAAGCGCCCTGATAACGCTTCGCCTATGACATGCACCGCAGCTCCGACCAGCTGCGGCGCCCGAGCAAAAGCAGGGCACTATGCTTCCAGGATGCGTGATGCCACTTGCTTCTTGCGCGACAGGACGCCCGGCATCCACACGCCTCCCTCGCCCGTGCACTCGATGCCGAACGCGCGGTTGACGATCCTGCGGTTGCCCTCACACAGAAACTGGCTTCCCTCGGCGATTATGTCGGTGACCATGAGGAGGACGCACGCATAGCCATGCGTCTCTATGAGGCCTCGCATGTACTCGCGCATCTCCCCTTCGCGGCTCATGACCGCCTCGAGATTCGTCGTCTCGTGCTGTGCGATGAGGACGGTGCCGTCGCCGAGGTCGAATTCTTTCGAGTCGGCGCACACCAGCTTGTCGATGGGCATGTCGTCGTCGCCGCCGCGGAACGAGAACACCTCCATGCCGAACTCGAGCGGGTCGACTCCGAGGATGCCCGAAAGGTAATCGACGACCCGTTCGTCCGTACGCGTGGCCGTCGGCGACTTCAGCACGACGGTGTCGGTCATCACGGCGGAAAGGAGCACTGCCGCGATGGGCTTCGGAATATCGACGCCGTACCGTTGCGCCTCGAGCGTCACGATCGTGGCCGAGGAGCCTACGGGCATGTTCACGAACTTGATGGGATAGACCGTCGACACGTCGGCTATGCGATGATGGTCGATGATTTCGACGACCTCGGCATCCTCGATGCCGGCAGCCGCCTGGCTAACCTCGTTGTGGTCCACGAGCACGACTTTCCGATGCGGGTGGACGGCGATGTCGGAGCGCGTCACGATTCCGATGGGCACGTTATCCTCGTCGAGAACGACCGCTTCCCTGAACGGCTGGTTCATGAGGTCCGCAACGGCCTCGTCGAGCTTGTCGTCCTTGTCGAGGGTGAGTATCTGGGATTCCATGACCGTGTCGACGGTCTGGTCCAGCGAGGCGATGAGGTCGGCAGCCACGGCCATCTCGCTCGCCCCCTCCGTTTCGAGCACGTCCGTAGCGGAGATGTAGCGGTTCGCGATCATGCGCGTGGAGATGAGGCCTTTGTACGTGCCGTCCTCGTTAGTGACCACGAGCGCCTGAATGTTGTGCTTGCGCAGGGCGCGGCCCGCCTCGATGATCTTGCATCCGGCGGAAACCGTGAGCGGGTCGCGCGTCATGACATCGGACACGCGCGCGAACAGGTTGTTGATGACCATGGGAGGCTCTATGCCCCATTTGTCGAGCACGCCTGCCGTCTCACGCGGTAGCGGCCCAAGACGCGCCGGCACGTAGACATCGGGTTCTTCGCCGTCACGCGCCTCCCGAACGGCAAGCTCGTTTTTCAGCCACGCGTATCCAATAGCCGCGCTGATGGCGTCGTTGTCGGGATTCTTGTGACCCACTACGATAATTGGAGAAGGCATGACATCACTTCCTCGTCAGTCCCAGCCCGGCCTGCGAACCGCCGCGGTTCCCGCGGAGGCCCGCAAGCCGAATCATTGCGTTCCTAGCCGTTAATCTTAACGATTGGCGCGTAATCTTTCAGCAGCTTCTTCGTTTGCCCTGACTTCGTGAACCGAACGTATACGGTGTCACCGTCGACCTTCGTCACCGTGCCGCGGCCAAACGTCTTGTGATCGACCAAGTCGCCGGCCGAAAACGTCGCCTCGGCGCCTTCCTTCTTCTGGGCGGCGGCGGACAGGCCGGTCCGCGCGTTGCGCGACCGCTCCCCGGACCCGAACGCGCTCGAGCGCCCGAACACGCGTCCCTCGCCCGCTTCGGTGCCCGAGCCCGAGATGCCGCGGCGACTTCCGCGTTTCTCCCAGCCCGTCCCCGAAAAGCCGGCAGAACCCACACCGCTCGTTCGGCGGAGCCCCTCGGGAATCTCCTGGAGAAAGCGGGACACGGGATTCACATGGGTGCTCCCGAACAGTTGCCGCTGGGATGCGCACGTCAAGTACAGGTACTTGCGAGCCCTCGTGATCGCGACGTATGCGAGCCGGCGCTCCTCCTCGACCGCGCTCGCGTCGGCCATCGAGTTCATGTGCGGGAACAAGGACTCCTCCATGCCCGCCACGAACACGCAGTCGAACTCGAGGCCCTTGGACGAGTGAACCGTCATGAGCGTCACGGCATGACCGTCGTCGGCTGCCGAATCGAGGTCCGTACGCAGCCTCACCCACTCGACGAAGTCGGCGAGCGAGTCCCCGCGCAGCACGCGCGACGGCTCGGCTCCCGCATCCGCGCCCTCGGCCGTCGGGGGCTCGAACATGGCCTCGTCCTCGTCGTGCGTTTCCACGAACTCGTCGACGACGCCCATGAACTCCTTGATGTTCTCGATGCGGCCGCGCGCCTCGTCGGTTCCCACGTTCTGCAATGCGGATATGAGGCCGGCTTTGTCGACGATGAGCTCGATTACTTTTCGCAAGTCGCCCGAATAAGTCGATGCCTCCTTCACGACCTGCACGAACTCGGCAAGCGCACGACGCGACGCGGGGCGGAGCTCCTCGTCGACGATGCTCAGCTCCGCTGCGTTCATGAACGTCGTGGCGTTCGCGCGCGCCGTCTCCATGACGCGCTCGACCGTCGTCTTGCCCACGCCCCGTCGCGGAACGTTCACGACGCGCTGGGCGGCCATGTCGTCTGCGGGATTGACAGCCAACGTCAAGTAGGCCATGACGTCCTGGATTTCCTGGCGCTCGAAGAAGCGCGTCCCGCCGACGATGCGGTACGGAACGCCTGCGCGCAAGAACATGTCCTCGAGCATGCGGCTCTGGGCGTTCGTGCGGTAGAACACGGCCATCTGCTCGTAGCTCATGCCCGCATCGTGCCGTTTGTCGATCTGGCCGGCAATCCAACGGCCCTCGTCGCGCTCGTCGGCAGCCATGAACACCTGTATCTTCTCGCCATCCTCCGCGGTCGTCGTCAAACGCTTCGGCTTGCGCGTCGTGTTGTTGGCGATCACGGCGTTCGCGGCGTTCAGGATGTTCCCGACGCTGCGGTAGTTCTGCTCGAGCTTTATCGTCGTGCATTCGGGGTAGTCGTTCTCGAACTCGAGGATGTTTCGTATGTCGGCGCCGCGCCACGAATAGATCGACTGGTCGTCGTCGCCGACTACCATGATGTTGCGACGCCCCTCGGCGAGCAGGCGGCATATCTCGTACTGCGCGTGGTTCGTGTCCTGGTACTCGTCCACCAGGATGTACCGGAACCGCCTCCTGTACGCCTCGAGCACATCGGGATGGTGCTTCAGCAGCAGGTAGGCGTAGAGGAGCAGGTCGTCGAAATCGAACGCGTTCGCCGCCCGGAGGCGCTTCTGCAGCTCGTCGTAAACGCGCGCGGCGACCTTGCCCACCGGGTCAACCGTGCGCTCCGAAAACTCCGCAGGCGTTATCAGCTCGTTTTTCGCCTGCGATATGCGGTTTCTGAGCGCGTTTATGGGAAACCGCTTCTGATCGATATCGAGTTCGGCCATGATGCCGCTCACGAGCCGCTTCGAGTCCGCATCGTCGTATATCGTGAAATTCCGCGTGAACCCGAGCGTCTCGGCGTCGGAGCGAAGCATCCTCACGCACATGCTATGGAACGTCGAGACCCACATGCCCCGCGCACGCGGCCCCACGAGCGCCCCGAGTCGCTCCCTCATTTCGGCAGCGGCTTTGTTCGTGAACGTGATTGCCAGAATCTCCCAGGGCGCGGCATCGGTCGATTCGAGAATATGGGCGATTCGGTACGTCAGCACGCGGGTCTTTCCCGAGCCCGCGCCTGCAAGTACGAGAAGCGGCCCTTCCGTGCAAAGGACCGCCTCCCGCTGCTGATCGTTCAGAGATGCGATATCGATCGGCATGTGCTACGCATTCTCCTTCTCGAACTGCTCCATGAAGGCGACGAGCGCCTCGACGCCCTCGCGGGGCATGGCGTTGTAGATGGAGGCGCGCATGCCGCCAACGGAGCGATGACCCTTGATGTTGGCGATGTTGTGCTCGGCGGCTTCCGCGATGAACTTCGCGTCGAGGTCGGCATCGCCCGTGACGAACGGAACGTTCATGATCGAACGGTCCTCCTTGCGAGCAGTGCCGCTGAACAGCTTCGACTGGTCGAGGAAGTCGTAGAGCAGCGCCGCCTTCTCGCGGTTGCGCTTGCCGATGCCCTCGAGGCCGCCCTGCTCCTTGAGCCACTTGAAAACGAGGCCGCAGATGTAGATCGTGTAGCAAGCCGGCGTGTTGTACATGCTGCCGGCATCCGCCATGGTCTTCCAGCGAAGCAGCGTCGGGGTGTACTCGAGCACGTCTTCGCGGATGAGGTCCTCGCGCGCGATGACGATGGCGAGCCCGGCGGGACCGACGTTCTTTTGAACGCCGCCGTAGATGACGCCGTATTTCGAGACGTCGATCGGCTCGGACAGGAAGCACGACGATACGTCAGCCACCAGCGGCACGTCGCCCGTCTCGGGAAGCTTGTGGTACACAGTGCCGTAAATGGTCTCGTTCTGGCAGATGTAGAGGTAGTCGGCGTCCTCGGAAACCTTGATCGCGTCCACGTCGGGAACGTAGCTGAACGTCTCGTCCTCGCTCGAGGCCAGGCAATTCGCGGTGCCGTACATCTTGGCTTCCTTGAAGGCCTTCTTCGACCAGCTACCGGAAACGATATAGTCGGCGACGCCGTTCTTCATGAGGTTCATCGGGATGGCAGCGAACTGGGTCGTCGCTCCGCCCTGCACGAAGAGCACCTTGTAGTTCTCGGGAATGCCCATGAGGTCGCGCAGGTCAGCCTCGGCAGTGTCGATGATGTTCTGGAAAGTCTTGGAACGATGGCTCATCTCCATGACGGACATGCCCGTCCCCTGGTAGTCGAGCATCTCTGCCGCGGCCTGCTCGAGCACCGGCACAGGCAAAACTGCGGGACCTGCGGAAAAGTTGTAAACCCTGGTCATTTGAACCTCCTAGTCTAATTGCATGCAGGCCCACTATAGCACCCCAAATCAAACGCCGATATCAGCCCACAGAATCAGCCAATTACGATAGAATGAATCATGCTGTTTTGATGAACTGCATACTTGGTTAGGAAGACTATGGATCTTACGCTCATGGGCATCCTCGCGCAGGTTGCCACGTATCCTTCCCTCGCGGTCATTATCGTCCTCGTCATTGCGGTAACCGTAATCTCGGGAGCAACCGATGCCCCGAACGCAATCGCGACGGCCGTGTCGACGAGATGCCTCACGCCAACCCAAGCGCTCTGGCTAGCAGCCGTGTTCAATTTCGTCGGATTGGTCGGCATGACCTACATCTCGACGGCGGTCGCCCACACGATGTTCAACATGGTCGACTTCTCAGGCGACACCCACCAAGCTCTCATGGCGCTGATGGCAGCGATGATAGGCGCGATAATCTGGGGCATCTTCTGCTGGTGGCGTGGCATCCCCGCCTCTAAATCACACTCGTTGATCGCCGGGATCACCGGCGGCGCCATCGCCATGAACGGCTTCGGCGGCGTCATCATCGGCGAGTGGATGAAAGTTATCTACGGCATGGCGTTTTCCCTGTTCGCCGGTTTCGTGCTCGGCTGGATTGCGGTTCGGGTCATCGAACGCGTGTTCATCAACATCAACCGGCGCAGCTCGGGCACGCTGTTCGTGGCAACACAGGATATCTGCGCGATGCTCCTGTCGTTCCTGCACGGCGCACAGGACGGTCAGAAGTTCATGTCGATCGCCATCTTGGGCATCGCGCTCTCGTTTGGCATGGAATCCGCCGACCAGGCGGGATTCCCGCTTTGGCTCATGATCACCTGCTCCCTTGCGATTTCGCTCGGCACCTTCCTCGGCGGCAAGCGCATTATCAAGTCGGTCGCCATGGACATGGTGAAACTCGAGAAGCACCAAGGCGTTGCGGCCTCCATCAGCACGGTCATTACGCTGTTCGTTTCGTCGATAACCGGCATGCCCGTTTCGACCTCGCATTGCTCGACTTCGGCCATCATGGGCGTCGGCGCATCGAAGAACATCCGCAAGGTCAACTGGAGCATCGCAAAGAACATGGTTGTGGCCTGGGTTCTCACGTTCCCCTGCTGCGGTCTCATCGGCTTCGCGCTTGCCAAGGTATTCATGCTGTTCTAACGGCGCGCACCCGACAACATCAACCCGCTGACAACAGAAAGGCGGCTCCCGAAGGAGCCGCCTTTTCATGATGCCGTGATGCTCGATTACTCGCCCAGCGCGTAGCGCACGAAGTCGACGACCTTGATGGAACCGCCGAGCTCCTTGGCAACCTTGTCGGTGTACGTCTGGATGGTCAGATCGCCGTCCTTGACGAACGCCTGCTCCGTGAGGCAGTTCTCGGCGTAGAACTTCTCGAGGCGGCCGGTGGCGATCTTCTCCTGGATGTTCTCGGGCTTGCCGGAAGCAGCGGCCTGAGCCTTGTAGATCTCCATCTCCTTGGCAACGACATCGGCCGGCACGCAGTCGCGGTTGGCGGCAACCGGTGACATGGCGGCAACCTGCATCGCGACGTCGCGGCCGTACGTCACGAACGCGTCGGACGTCGGGTCGATGCCCTCGGCGTCGAACTTCACGACGACGCCGATCTTGCCGCCCATGTGGATGTAGGCGCACACGGCGTCGCCCTCGACGGAAACCGCGCGGGAAAGCTGGGTGTTCTCGCCCATGACATGCACGCAGTCGGTGATGAGCTCGGCGACCTCGGCGTCGGCCTTGAGGGCCTCGGCGTCGGCGTACTTCTTGTCGAGCTCGATCTTCGCGATCTTCTCGGCGTAATCCTTGAACTTCTCGTTCATGCCGACGAAGTCGGTCTCGCAGTTGAGCTCGATGACGGCAGCGGACTTCGCGTCATCGGCGACGACGGCCATGATCGTGCCCTCGTTCGTGGCGCGGCCGGCCTTCTTGGCGACCTTGGCAACGCCCCACTCGCGCAGCAGGTCGACGGCCTTGTCCATGTCGGCGTCGGCCTCCGTCAGAGCCTTCTTGCACTCCATCATGCCCGCGCCGGTCATCTCGCGAAGTTCTTTGACCATGCTTGCAGTAATAGCCATGTTGGTTCCTCTCTATCGAGTCAATTGGTTAAGAATCGTACTTGACTATTCGGCAGCTGCCTCAGGTGCAGCCTCTTCAGCCACGGGAGCCGCTTCTGCAGCAGCCTCGGCCTCGCCGGCCATCTCGTCGGCAGTCACCGGGACGCCGATGCCGGCAACGGCAGCGTCGGCGATGAAGTCGCACAGGAGGCGGACCGAACGAATCGCATCGTCGTTCGCGGGGATGCCGTAATCGACGTCATCGGGGTCGCAGTTCGTGTCGAGCGTGCCCACGACGGGGATTCCGAGGCGCTTGGCCTCCTTGATGGCAATCTCCTCGCGGTTCGTGTCGATGACGAAGATCGCATCGGGCGTGCGACGCATGTTGCGGATGCCGTTGAGGTTCGTCTGGAGCTTGGAGAGCTCTTTGCGAAGCAGGATCTGCTCCTTCTTGGGCAGCAGCTCCATGCGGCCGTCGGCCTCCATGGCCTCGAGCTCTTCCATGCGATTGACGCGCGTGCGGATCGTGACGAAGTTCGTCATCATGCCGCCAAGCCAACGAGCGTTGACGTACGGCATGCCGCACTTGTTGGCAGCGTCGGCGATGGGCTCCTGCGCCTGCTTCTTCGTGCCGACGAACAGGATCGTGCCGCCGTTCTTCGCGAGGTTGGACACGAACGTGTAGGCGTCGTCCATACCGATGAGCGTCTTCTTGAGGTCGAGGATGTAGATGTCACCACGGTTGCCGAAAATGTACGGCTTCATCTTGGGGTTCCAGCGACGGGTCTGATGACCGAAGTGTGCGCCTGCGTCAAGCAGCGTCTGAATATTGACTTTCGCCATATCCTTCTCCATTCGTTAGTCCTCTGCCTGCGGTCATCCCCGAATCCGCAGCCTTTTCCGGTGGCCACTAGCGGTTCGAGTCACGCAAGCATGTGTGATTAGAAACTCTGGTATAGTACCACTTCTCTTGAAACTGCGCAGGAAATCCACGGAGTTAAAACTTATATGGCCTAGCTGCATCAAAGCCGAGCGCAATCGTGGCCGCGCGCTCCATAATCGTTCCTTCCATCCGAAAACCCGGCGCTTTTGAAGCTTTCGTGCGATTTCTCTTATCGGGCAGCTTCGAACGGCCGGCATTACCACCTTGCCGAAAGCAAGCCGACATAGGAGAACGATTGCACGCGCGTGAGAAAAAACTCATGATATTGTTTTTCAAGCACAAGTAGGCCGCCCGCGGCTGCGATTATCGCGTTGCCGCGCAATTCC
>CAMOUE010000062.1 GCA_946626265.1 uncultured Eggerthellaceae bacterium
CGCATGCGCCCGAGCTTAACACGCTGCACGACGTACTCGCGGACGAGCAGGATGGCAAGGATGCTCATCACGATGAGATAGCCAACCACCGCACCTTCGAGCTCCATCATGTTGATCATGAGGATGAGGACGAGCAGGGAGAAACCGAACGTTATCAGATACAGGCCCATGACGACCTGTTGGCGTCTCAGGATCGTGATGACCTGATAGAGGAAATCGATGAGCGCCGTGACGCCGCCTGCGGCAAGCATGATGAACGAGAGCTGGGTGTACGGCTCGAAGTCGAAGCCGTACAGGAAGCTCATGATCGGAATGCCTATCCAAGCCATCAAGATGACGCCCGCCACCGTGATGGCCACGATGACGGCCACCATCGCGCCTATTATCAGGTCGAACCGACTGCGCCTGGCATCGTCGGCCCACACGTTGGCCATCTTGACGAGCAGCGGCTTGTAGATCATGCCGACTATGATGAGCACGGCCATCGCCGGAAAGTACAGCGCGTTGAAGTACAGCTGGTTCTCGTACGGGAGCGCAGCGCCCTGCATGACGAACTTGGGCATGTTGTCGATGACCGCGTAGAGGAACAGCGCCAGGAACACGGGGAAGCATTCCTTGAACAAAATGCCGATGCTGTTCAAGTTGGGCGGCATGGACCGGGGCGTTTCGAACAAAGTGAGCGGCAACGTGACGAACAGGAAGCTCGCCAGCGCCGCAACGGTCATGGCGACAGACGACATGCCGAGGTCACCCGTGATGAGCAGGAAGATCGAGAAGACGAGCAACGCGGCGACGGATCGGATCGACAGCGACGCGCCGCCGAGGTACAGCTTGTCCACTTGCTGAAGCCGCCCCTCGTAGACCTCGCCGAGCGCATCGACCGCCTTGTAGGCAAATATGCCGATGCACATCGTGAACATCTCGCCTTCGTATCCGAGCACCTTGCAGATGACGAACCCCACGACGAGCATGGCTATGCACGTCGCTATTCGATTTACCTGGTAATCTGCAAAAGAATGGTATTCGTCTATGTCTGACACCTGGTACGTGCGAACGCCGTAGTTGCCCAAGATGTACAACAGGTTCGCGAGCACGAACGCGAACGAGAACATGCCGGCCCGTTCGACACCCGCCACCTGGGTCACCACGATCGTGAGCAACGGGAACACCATGCCCCACGCCGCAAAGCCTATCGTGTTCCAAACGAAGTCGCGGGAAGTGCGCCCCGAAGCGTACTCCTCATCCTGACCGGCGAGGTCTCCATCCGAAACGGCGCCTATGAGGCGATCGAACCACTCGTTTATGATGCGCCGCACGGGATTCGCCCGTTGGGTCGAGAACCGGTTTCTGCGCTCTTCCTCGAGCCTGCGCGCTTCGGTAGAAAAGCCGGGTTCGGCCATTCGCCTGGAACCTGCAGCACGACGGCGTCCCGCCGTGCGAGCTTGCGCTGATGAACGCGTACGCGCGCCCGTGCGCGTTCTGTTTCTCTCCTGATTTGACATACCTGCGATTATAGGACCGCTCCAAGCGCGAGCGATTCGACGGGCCGATTTCTGTTAAAACATCATGTCAAGATTACCGAAGCGTAAACCGCGCGTGCTATCCTTTCCTGCAAATGGAACACGACAGCTTATAGGAGGCCTCATGGGCAAGACGCGTATTGGAATCCTCGGTTACGGCAACCTCGGCCGCGGGGTGGAGCTCGCGATCGAGAAGAACGAAGACCTCGAGCTTGTCGGCGTGTTCACGCGCCGCGACCCGTCGTCGGTGAAGCCCCTTCTGCCCGGCACCGCCGTCCGTCCGGCAGCCGAGCTCGACGACGGCAAGGCAGATGACGTAGACGTGCTCGTCATCTGCGGGGGAAGCGCCACCGACTTGCCCGAGCAGACTCCCCGCTATGCGACGTGGTACAACGTCGTCGACAGCTTCGACACGCACGCGCGCATCCCGGAGCATTTCGCCAACGTCGACGAATCCTCACGTGAAAACGGAACGACGGCGCTCATATCGTGCGGATGGGATCCGGGCCTGTTCTCCCTCAACCGGCTGTTCGGAAACGCGTTCTTGCCCGACGGCGCCGATTACACGTTCTGGGGCCGCGGCATCAGCCAAGGCCATTCGGACGCCCTCAGGCGCATAGAGGGCGTCGCGGACGCCAAGCAGTACACCATTCCCGTCGAAGAAGCGCTCGAAGCGGCGCGTTCCGGAAGCAACCCAGAGCTCACGACGCGCGAGAAGCACACGCGCGAATGCTGGGTCGTCCTCGAAGACGGCGCCGATCCCGAGCGCGTGTTCGAGGAGATCGTGAACATGCCGAACTATTTCGACGAATACGACGTCACCGTCAACTTCATCGATCAGGAAGAGCTCGACCGCGATCATGCAGCCATGCCGCACGGCGGTTTCGTCCTGCGCAGCGGCACCACGAGCGAAGGGACGTCCCATGTGATCGAATACTCCCTGAAGCTCGATTCCAACCCCGAGTTCACGGGCAGCGTGCTCACGGCGTACGCACGCGCAGTCGCGCGCCTCGCCGCCGAGGGCAAGCACGGTGCCTACACCGTGTTCGACATCGCACCGCGCTATCTCATGCCATGCGATGCCGCCGAGCTTCGCGCCCACATGCTGTAGCGTGTGATACCCTAGTTCCTACCACGCTGGGGCGCGTGCATCGCGCCCCTTTTCATTTCTTCGCGAAAGGACGATCATGAGCAACGAAGGCAAGAACGTCAAGGTGCACTACGTAGGTACGCTCGATGACGGAACGAAATTCGACTCGTCACGCGACCGGGGCGAACCTCTCGCGTTCACCTGCATGGGCGGACAGATGATACCCGGCTTCGACGCCGCCGTGCGCGACATGGGCGTCGGTGAAACCGTCACCGTGCGCATCCCTGCAGCCGATGCCTACGGAGAGCCCGACCCGAAGAAGATCATCCGCATGCAGTACGAGGCGCTTCCCGGTTCCGAGAAGCTGAAGGTCGGAATGCACCCGGTCCTCGCCACGCCCGACGGAAGGCCCGTGCCCTGCGTGGTGGTCGCCAAGGACGACGAGACCATCACGTTCGACATGAACCACGAGCTCGCAGGAAAGGACCTCACCTTCGAGATCGAGCTGCTCGAGGCGGAATAGCCCTATCCCTCCTCGACGATCCTTCCCGCATCCATGCGCAGGATGCGATCGGCATACTCGGCTGCCGCCTGCTCGTGGGTGACCACGAGCACGGCGGCCCCCGAAGCTGCGGCATCCTTCAATATGCCGAGCACGGCACGCGTGTTCTCGTCGTCGAGGTCTCCCGTCGGCTCGTCGGCCAAAATCACGTCAGGGTTGCATGCGAGCGCGCGTGCTATCGACATGCGGCGCAGCTCGCCGCCCGAAAGCTCCGCTGGATAGCATTCGGCGAGATCGTCGATGCCCAGCATCCCGAGCAGCTCCAATGCCCTGCCTTCGATGCCGTCATCGGGGCGGTACATGAGATACGGCAGCTTGACGTTGTCCACCACCGTGAGATTGAAAAGCGCCGTCTGGCCTTGCGGCACGATGCCGATGCGCTCGTTGCGCAGCCTTGAAAGCCCGGCGTCGTCCAATAGCTGCAACCGCTCGCCGCAGACGGACACCGAGCCCTCGGTCGGCATGACAAGGCCGGCAATCATGTTGAGCAGGGTGCTCTTCCCGCTTCCCGACCTCCCCACGAGTTCCACGAGCTCGCCTTTCCGCAGGGACATGCTGACCTTCGAGACGGCGTCGAAGTTCTGGGCGGAATCGCGGCTTTTCCGAAAGTACCGTTTGGTCACGTCCTCGACGCGCACTATCGATGCATCCATGAAGCTACTCCTCGCGCAATATCTGGCCGATGTCCACTCTCGAAAGCCGCATTGCCGACGTTGCGGAAGCGGCGGGGCCTGCGATCATCGCAACCACGAACGCCAGGAGCGCGAACACCGCGAGCTGGCCCACCTCGGGGATAAGGAACGGAAGGCCGAGCGCGCTTTCGATGGTTCCCCCGAACGCGTGAACAGCGCCTGCAGCGACGATGACGCCTAGAAGAGCTCCCATCGCCGATACGATCAACGACTCCTTCACGACAACGCCCGACAGCGCGCGCCTTGAGGCCCCGAGCACGCGAAGCACCGCGAACTCGCGGCGACGCTGCTTCCCCATCATCGTGAACGCAACGACGAGCACGACCGCCGCGAGCACCCACAAACTCGCGAAAAGGACTCCGATGACGGTCGACGCTCCCGCGATGCTGTCCGCGACGCCCGACGTCATTGCACGGGACTGGACAGCCCATACATCGCGCATGTGGAGGTTTATGTCGTCGACGACGTCGGATACGTTGTGGCCGTCGGCGACCTTGACTTGCACGGTTGATACGATGCTGTCGGGATCGTTGTCGGCGAGAACCGATATCCCCTGTTTCTGCGACCCGCGTATGAGGTCCTTGAGGGTATCGGAGCTGCAGAACACCGCGTTGTCAAGCGACGTGCCCGTCTCGTCGAGCTTCGAGACGATCGTGCATTCGACGCCGTAGAAAAGTATCTTCGAGCCCGGCGCTCCCGTGATGTTGCATCCAGCGACGATGTCGTGAATGCCGAGATCTCGCGAGTAGCTTCGCGCAATCCACGGCTCGATTGAGAAATCGGTCTCGGGATCGATGCCGACGACCTGCACCGGCATGGAGCAACAGCCGGCTTTCACCGTCGCAAGATAGTATTGCGGCGAAACCCTTTCGACGCCGTTCCGGGCGGCAACCTTATCGACGATCGCATCATCCATGTAGAAATAGCCCGGCGTTCCCTCGAGCACGATAGACTCGAGGTCCGTCGTCGACTTCGCGGTTCGGGGAACGACTATAATATCGGCCCCCAAGCGCGCCTCGAGGCTCGAGAGGCCGTTCTGGAGCGAGGTCACCACGACGGACCCCCCGAAGACCATGAACGACAGAAGCGCCACGAGCACGACGAGCAACACCGTGCGGCCGGCATTCCGCTTCAGGTTGTTTGCGGGAAGCTTTCTCAGGTCCATGCGCTATCGCCCCGACGTCCCGTTCGAGCTCGGCCGCGCCCGCAGGGCCATGGCAACATCCGCCACGGCCGCCACAGCCAGGACGACGCCCGCAACGATCGAGAAGGGCCGCATGACGGTATGGCAACGCATCGTGGCCATCATGCACAATGCCAGAAACCCGCCAGGCGCCGTCGCAATCGAGATACCGACAACGCCGACTGCGACGTCGAGGGCGAGCCGTGCCGATGCGTTTCCGACAAGTAATCTCACGGCCGATAGCAGGGCTGCGGAAAACCCGAGCACTGTCAGCATGCGCGACGTTCCAAAACAGGGGCTCACCGAACCGTCATCGTGCACCCCGCAGGGCCCCGCGAACGTCAACACGCCAACCGCGAACACGATTGCGACGACAACTTGCACGACCGCTGCCGCGCTCAACTTTCTCGTTTGCATTTCAACTCCATTCGAAACCCGAAGCCCCGCACATGACGCGAAAAACGCCTGAGGGCTTACTGCGCCTGCTTGAGAGCGTCTTTCGCGGCTTCCTCGAACTGATCATGGAGAAACGTCGCGCCGGTCACGACGTCGACGGCCTCCGGGTCCCCCGTAGCCAAGAGGTCTTGTGCGTACACGTCTTTGGACTCGAGCACTTTCTGCGCAAGCGCGTAGTTGCCCCCGGACTTGCCGTAATCCTTGTCCTTGGGCGTTCCGTCGGGCATGAAGGCGTCGAACGCGACGTCGACGATCGCCCCGTTCTCCACCGTCACCGTCACGACGCCGTATCCGTCGCCGTCCACGTTCGCGTCCATCGTCCTCGACTGGCCCGTGTAGGTTCCGTCCTTGTACGCTCCCTTCGCCGCAGCGCCGCTAGCGCCGGCACCCGATCCGCCGCAACCCGTCAAGCCGAATGCCGCAAGCGTCGCGGCGGTGGCTCCGTATATGACGAATTGTCGCCTTGTTACCGTGTTTCCGCTCATATCAGACCACATCCTTACGTGCTGCCTTGCCAAAGCTCGTGTCACCATGCGAGCTGGTGACCTTGCCGTACTCCAACGTTATGACGCGCTGAGCCGAAGCGCCCACTTCCGCATCGTGCGTGACGACGATGAGCGTCGTTCCCTCGTCGTGCAGCTGACGGAACAGGTCCAGGACGATCTTTTCGTTCGTCTCGTCGAGGTTTCCCGTAGGCTCGTCTGCGAGGATGAGCTCCGGATGGTTGATGAGGGCGCGGGCAACGCACACGCGCTGCTGCTCGCCGCCGGAAAGCTGGCTTGGCAAATGCTTTGCACGATCGCCCAAGCCAACGCGTTTGAGCGCCTCCATGGCCTCCTTCTCGTCGGGCATTGAATGGTAGTACTGCGCAACCATGACGTTTTCGAGCGCCGTCAAGTAGTTGATCAGATGAAACTGCTGGAAGATCAATCCGATCTTGTCGCGGCGTATATCGGTCAAGCCGCGGCTCGATTCGTTGGCGATGTCCTTTCCATCGAGCAGCACCTGTCCGCGCGTCGGCTTGTCCATGCATCCGATGATGTTCATCAGCGTCGACTTGCCGGAACCCGACGGTCCCATGATTGCCACCCACTCGCCCTCGTCGACGGTCAAGTTGACGTCGTCGAGCGCATGCAGGTCGCCGTAAATCTTGTAGACGTTCTTCAACTCCAGAAGAGCCATGGAATTCTCCTTATTCTCCCTTGAGCACGAGGGCCGGATCGACCTTCGTCGCATTGCGGACGGGCAGTATGCAGGCGAGCGCGGTAACGGCGAGCGCAACCACGATGGTCACCGGTATAAGGGCCGGCAAGAACGTGATCGTCGAATTGAACACGTTCGTGCTCACGAGCAATGCGAACCCGAACCCCAGAAAGGAACCGACGAGACCGCCGATGAACCCGAGCAGGAGGCCCTCGCCCATGAACTCGAGCATGATGGACCTGTCGGACGCGCCGAGCGCCTTGCGCAAGCCTATCTCCCTTCGCCGTTCGGTCACGACGGCGGTCATCGTCGTCGCCACGCATATCATGATGAGCGCGAGCGTGATTATCGTGACGAGCAGGACGAGGGCGGACAGTTTCGAGAGCACGGTCGTCTGCGACTCGGTAATGCGCTTGACGAGCTGCGGGGACACGCCCGGCACCGTTTGCTTGATCTTCTCGACCGAAGCCGCCAGCTCATCAGCATCGGCGTTCACGCGCAGCTCGGTCACGTCATAGGTGAGATCGGAGTCGATGAGCTCGGACATGTCCGTATCCGAGATGAAGAAATACTCTTCCTCGGAGCTGCCGGTATCGAGCAGGCCCGTGACCGTGAAATCTTGGTAGACCTTCCCCTCGACTTCGCCGATGATCTGCTCGCCTTCCCGCACGGCATCGGGGGGAAGATAGGCGATGCTCACCGTATCCCCGACGTCGAGCGAGAAGAACTCCGCCTGCTCGAGGCCGACGAGAATCTCGTTGTCCCCGCTCGGCAGCGCACCGTTGATCTGCCAGTACGGACTCGTCTTCAACGTCTCCTCGAGGTTGCAGCCCGCTATGATGATGGGCGCATCGTTGATGGTCGCAGACTCGTAGCAATACGATATCGCGCCTTCGACATCTGCATCTATCTGCGCAACCGCTTCGTCGATCTCCTCGCTCCTCATTCCCTCGGAATCTGCTGAGGGAACGAAGATCATGTTCGCGCCGTACGCGAGGAACTGCTCGCCCATCTGGCGCGGCAGATCGTAGTAGACCGTCACCAAACCGGCCAGAATCGTCGAGCCGACCGTGATCGCAAGAAGCGCCACGAGCATGCGCGACTTTCGCCTCGCGAGCGAAGCCGTGATCATGCGGAAGTACATCGTTTGTCGTTTCATGTCTGCCCTACCTCCCGTGAAGCACTTCTGCCGGGTCGAGGCGCAAGACCGTCCTGATAGCCGGAATCGAGCCGGCGAGGGTCACGACGATGACGAGCAAAACGACCAAGGGTATGACCATCGGCGACAGCGCGATGCTCGCATTGAACACGGAATAGCCGATTATCTGGGCGAACCCGTAGCCCGCACCGAAACCGATTGCACCGCCCAAAAGCGCGACGATGATTATCTCAGTGAGCAACAAGGCGGAAATAGCCTGGTCATGCGCACCGATTGCTTTCAAGAGGCCAATTTCCTGCGATCGCTCCATAACCGATGCGGTGATGAGGTTCGAGATGCCGAGCGCCGAACCGATGAGCGCGAGAACAGTGATGAGGACCATGAGCAGCTGCGTTTTGTCGAGGATGGCGCCTTCGGACTCCGCGACCTGCCTCACCGCCTTCGCAACGGAATCCGTGATCACTTCCTGGAGCTGGTAGCAGATCGAGCTCACGTAGGCCGTACAGTACCACGTCTCGTATTGCGCGACCGTAAGCTTGCTCGGATCTTTCGCAGCCTGGCGGGAGAGCTCGTTGTCGGGGGTCGTGATCGCGCTCACCTCGATGCTCGAGATAAGCCCATCGGTCCCCGAAATGTCCTGAACCAAGTCGAGCGGTGCGTAGATTTGCGAGTCCTCGTCACCGCCAGCCTCGAAAACGCCGGCCACCTCGTACGAACCGCCCTTCGCATCGCCTTTCAACGACACCTTGTCGCCCTCGTGAACCCCGAGCTGGTCGGCGAGCTGCGATCCCACCATGATCTTGGCGGCATCGCCATCCTTCGATTCGTCGAGCCAACGCCCGCTCGCGACATCCCACCACGACCTCATGCTGACGACGCCGGCATCGAGTTCCTCGCCGGTGGGAAGCGACATGTGATGGTTGAACCACGTGCCGACCATCGTCACATCGCGACCGTCGATGTTCACCTCAGTCGATACGAACGGCGCGAAATCAACGATGTTGAACGCCCAGAAGATCGTCTTCACATTACCGAGCTCGTCTTCTTTCAGGTACGACGTCGGGATCGTCGACGCGCCCTCCACCTCGTAGAGGTCGCTGACAACCGACGCCTCCTTCGGCACGACCGTTATGTTCGCGCCATACGTCTTGAGCTCCTGGTTCACCTTGTCGCCGACATCGTACATAACCGACAGCATGGCGGTCGCAAGCGAGGCGCCCAGCGCGATCGTAAAGGCGATCATCGCCATCTTCCCCTTCTGCCGGAAGAGGACGCCTTTCACCATTCGGAAAAACATACTGGCACACCTCCTTCTACGACTTGAACGTCTTCTCGTATTCGGAGAGCGCGTCCGTCGGCAAGATTATGTATCCGTCCGAAATCGAGTATTCGACGGGAATCGGGTTGCACCCTCCCTTGAAACCTATCGTGTTGATGTTCATGACCACGTCGCACAACTTGCATACGACCTGTCCATCTCGCTCGTAGTATCCTGTTTCGCCGCATATCTCGCATGCGTCGAGCCCGATGCCGTACGCACTCGAGCCGGGCTTCTTGATGATGATGAAGCGCACCCCAACGCCGCCTTGGGTCACGTAGTTGTTCTGCGACGTCTTGTAACCCGCCTGCGTCTCGTACGTGAACCGATGCAGATGCCCGTCCTCGACCTGCTCGAGAGGCACGTACACGTTGCCGTCACGCACTTCGCATTCCTCGGAAGGCGAAAGCTCGGGACCCCTCGTCTCGTAGTCCTTCACGACCGTGATCGTGGCAGCTGACAGCACGAGGCACACGATGAGGCACACTGACCAGCGTCGGCGGTTGCGCCACTTCGCCTTGTTCTTGCGGTGCTCGGCAGGGTTGCGGTACGGCTCGTTGTCGCGCAAGCTCATGACGATGACCATGAGCGCCAGAACCAGGGCAATCGCCATGATGACGAACACGAACAGCTGGGAATTGTTCGAGAAGAACTTCACCACCTGGAAAAGCGTATGGTTCTGGGCGATCATGCGTCGTGCAAGCATCGTCTGGACGCACGTCATCATCTGCACGACGCCGATTATCACGACGACCGCGGCAGTGCCGATCCCAATCGGCCGGCGCGCGACCTCGCGCAAGCACTTGAACAGCGCCAGACAGGCAAGCACGACAACCGCGATGCCGAGCACGAACCCCGAGATCCGCACGGCGAAATCGCTCGAGAGCACATTGCCGTCGGGCAAGTTGAAGTTGAACGGATAGAGGAGCACGTCGGGCGCCTTGTAGAACACGCGGCAGAGCACGAACAACGAGAGCGCTAGCTGGGAGACCGTCGATCCCACCTTGCTGTTGGCAATGGGCTTGATGAAGCAAAGCATGAACACGACGGCGCAGACGACTGCGACGACGAAAATGCGCATGTTCCACGTGCCGGTGTCGACGAGGTTCGTCGTCTGCTTGAACACGGCCATGACGACCGACATCGCAAGCCCGCAGACGACGCCCCCCAAGATAACGCGCAAGCCGGCCTTTCCCCATGCAGCCCTTGCATAGGACAACGCGAGACCGGCGAGCAATGCCGTGGCGATAAGGTCCTCGATGACGTAAATGAGATATGTCAGCATGCCCCTCCTTCCTTCTCATCAGGGGGTACTGGCTCGGGTTCATGCAAGAGCCCGAGCCGATAACCCCTGACGCGCAACGTGGGAGTTGGGCCGCGTGCGTGCAGCCCAACTCCCCTTAGTGACGTTTCTTTATTGACGCTAAACGCCTATTACCACTCCTGGGGCGTGTAGTCCCAGCCTTCGTAGGTGACGACGAGCGGCCACTTGGTCTCGTCGAAGCTCTTGGCGCCAGGGCCGGTCT